>NZ_BAAANN010000013.1:0-211634 GCF_039529815.1 Amycolatopsis minnesotensis
ACGCACGCGACCGCGCCTCCTCGGCCACCGCGCTGATCGCCCTCGTCGACCACCTCTTCACCACCACCCGCCAGGAGCACCCGTGACCTCAGCCTTCGAAGCGCCCGCGCCCCAGGGCGGCGCGGTGCCCCCGCCCGGCTGCCCCGCGCACGCCGCGACCCGCTTGCACGGCCCGGAGTTCGCCGCCGACCCGGCCGGGACCTACGCGCTCATGCGGGAAAAGCACGGGGCGATCGCGCCGGTCGAGCTGGCCCCCGGCACGCACGCCCACCTCGTCCTCGGCTACGAGGCCGCGCTGGAAGTGCTGCGCGAGCCGAGCACGTTCCCCCGCGACCCCCGGCGCTGGGAACGGCGGATGCCGCCGGACAACCCGGTCCTGCCGATGATGGGCTACCGGCCGAACTGCCTGTTCACCGACGGCGCGGTGCACGCGAGGCTGCGCGGCGCGGTGACCAGCAGTCTCGGCAGGGTCGACCCGCACCGGCTCCGCGGCTACGTCGAGCACATCGCGCGCGGGCTCATCAGCCAGTTCTCCCAGCGCGGGTCGGCCGACCTGCTCCGCGAGTACGCCACATCGACCGCGCTGGGCGTGTTCGGCCACCTGTTCGGCTGCCCGCCCGATCTCGGGGACCGCATGCTCGCCGGCATGCGGGGCATCTTCGACATGGAGGACCCCGAGCAGGCGAACGCGAACCTCGGCCAGTGCATGGCCGAGCTCATCGCGCTCAAGCGGCGGAGCCCGGGGCCGGACCTGCCGTCCTGGATGATGGCCCACCCCGCCCGGCTCACCGACGAAGAGCTGCTGCACCAGATGGTCCTGATGATGGGGGCGGGCACCGAACCGCAGCAGAACCTCATCGCCAACGGGATGCGGCTGCTGCTTTCCGACGAGCGGTTCGCCGGTGACCTCGCGGGCGGCAGCATGCCCGTCGAGGACGCGCTCGACGAGATCCTGTGGACCGACCCGCCGATGGCCAACTACTCGGCCAGCTACCCGTGGACCGATATCGACCTGTTCGGCGTCCGCGTCCCCGCCGACCAGCCGCTGGTGATCAGCTTCGCCGCGGCCAACACCGATCCCGCGCTCAACATCGAGCACCGCGCGGGCAACCGCGCACACCTCGCGTGGGGCGCCGGGATGCACACCTGCCCCGCCCAGCTCCCGGCGAGGATCATCGCCTCCGCCGCGATCGAAACCCTGCTCGACGCCCTGCCCGACGTCCGCCTCGCGGTGCCGGTGGAGGACCTCGTCTGGCGGCAGGGCCCCTTCCACCGCGCGCTCACCGCGCTCCCCGTCCAGTTCACCCCCGTCACCGTGGCCGCGCCCCCCAATCCGCATCCCCCGTCCGCTCCGCCCACCCAGCAGTCAGGAGAACGCGTATGGACCGCACCGCCAGCCCAGTCGTCCTCGACCCCACTGGACGCGACATCCACGGAGAGGGCGCCCGGCTCCGCGAACGGGGGCAAGCGACCCTGGTGGAGCTCCCTGGCCAGGTGGTGGCGTGGTCGGTGAGCAACCCGGATCTGCTCAAGCGGCTGCTGAGCGATCCCCGCGTCTCCAAGGACCCGAACCAGCACTGGCCCGCCTACACCAAGGGTGAGGTGCCCGCCGACTGGCCGTTGCACATCTGGGTCTCGGTGAAGAACATGTTCACCGCCTACGGTGGCGACCACCGGCGGCTGCGCGCGCTGGTGTCCAAGGCGTTCACCCCGCGCCGGACGCAGAACCTGCGGCCGCAGGTCGAGAAGATCACCGCCGACCTCATCGCCGGGCTGGCCGCCGGCCCGGACACCGCGGACCTGCGGGACAGCTTCGCCTACCCGCTGCCGATCGAGGTGATCTGCCAGCTCTTCGGCATCCCCGACGACGCGCGCCCCGGGCTCAAGCGCGCCGTGGACGGCGTGTTCAACACCACGGCGACCCCGGAGGAGGCCGCGGCGAACGTCCAGGACATGTACCGCATCCTCAGCGAACTCGTCGCCGCCAAGCGGGACGAGCCCGGCGACGACCTCGCCAGCGGGCTCATCTCCGCCCGCGACGAGGACAACTCCCGGCTGGAAGAAACCGAGCTGGTCGACACGCTGATCCTGGTGATCTCGGCCGGGCACGAGACCACTGTCAACCTCCTCGACCACGCCATCACCGCGCTGCTCACCCATCCCGAGCAGCTCCGGCTCGTGCTCGGCGGCGACCGCTCGTGGACGGACGTGATCGACGAAACCCTGCGCTGGCAGGCCCCCGTGGCCCACCTGCCGCTGCGCTACGCCGTCGAGGACATCGAACTCGACGGACTGACGATCCGCGCTGGCGAGCCGATCCTCGCCTCCTACGCCGCGGCCGGGCGCGACAGCGCGCACCACGGCGAGGACGCCGACCGGTTCGACATCACCCGCGAGGACAAGAGCAGCCTCGCGTTCGGCCACGGCGTGCACTACTGCCTCGGCGCCCCGCTGGCCAGGCTGGAAGCCGAGATCGCGCTGCCCGCGCTGTTCACCGCGTTCCCCGACCTCGCACTCGCGGTGCCCGTCGAGGAGCTGGAGACGGTGGCCTCGTTCATCTCCAACGGTCACCGCAGCCTTCCCGCGTTCCTCACCAAGCCGGCGGGCTGAGTGGAAACGGTGGTGTCGCGGGGATTGCCCGCGACACCACCGTCTACAAAGGATCGCCGCGTCGCAATTGGACATTCCGGAAGCGCGGGCGGGTGAACGCGCGTGCTACCGTTTCGCCGTGACAAGCCCTGACGTCATCACCGAGCGATCCGATCCCGCCGTGCAGCGGATCATCGATGTCACCAAGCATTCCCGGTCCGTGGTCAAGACGGCGCTGATCGAGGACGTCGAGCCGCTCCTGCAGGCGATCCGGGCCGGGCTGGAGTTCACCGAGGTCTACGGCCTCGAAACGACCCCGCTGCCGGACGAACTGCTCGCCGCGTGCGCCGAGCGCGCCATCGGGGTCCGGCTGCTCGCCGCCCCGATCACCAACCAGGTCTTCAAGACCGAGAAGAAGCCCAAGGCGTTCGGGATCGCGCGGGTCCCGCGGCCGAGCCGGTTCGCGGACCTGAGCGATGCCACCGGCGACGTCATCCTGCTCGACGGCGTGAAGATCGTCGGCAACATCGGCGCCATCGTGCGGACCTCGTTCGCGCTCGGGGCGGCGGGCATCGTGCTGGTGGACAGCGATCTCGCCACCATCGCGGACCGGCGGCTGGTCAGGGCGAGCCGCGGGTACGTGTTCTCGCTCCCGATCATCCTCGCCACCAGGGAAGAGGCGCTCGGCCACTTCCGGGACGGCGGTATGCGGCTGGTCCTGTTCGATACCGGCGGCTCGCTCACCGTCGCCGATCTCGGCGCGGCCGAGGAGCGGCTCGTGCTCGCGTTCGGCGGCGAGAAGACCGGGGCCTCGGGCGATTTCGCGGGAATCTCCGCGGACTCGGTGTCGATTCCGATGAACCCGCTCGCCGAGTCCCTCAACGTGTCCGTCTCGGCCGGGATCGCGCTGCACGCGCGGGCGCACCGGAATCTGCCGCGGTGATCACCCCCTTGGTGATCGGGTAGGAGCTGTTCGCGGCATTCCAGTGCGTCCTGGGGTAGTAGCGCATGATGTCCTCGTCGTCCCGGCAGTGCCGGTCGCTCGTCGCGGGCGATGCGCTGCCCTGGACTGCGCCGAGGGTGTGCGGCAGTTCGTGCCCGCTCGCCTGCCACGGCCGGCGGCTTCACCGCGACCTTCCACAGTGGACGATGAGGTCCTCATGCCCCGAAGGGGCCCCTGAGGGAATCTGATGCCGCGAAGGACGCCTTCGGGGCATCAGATTCACCATGCTCCACATCGCGAGGGGCGAGATCGCGGCGTCAGATTCCCCGAAGGCGCCCTTCAGGGACCACGCGGGTGAGCCCCCGGCGGACTCGCGTCTTCGCCACCCACCTCACCGGAATCGGCGCACACGTCATCACCGCGTCCTTCAGGGCATCCTGGTCCCCGAAGGTCACCCTCAGGGCGTCAGGTGCCGCGGAAGTTCCCTTCGCGGCCAAAGGTTCGCGCTGAAAGGTCCCAGCAGGCGGGCGCGAGACCGCGCGAAGGGCGAGGTTGTGACCTTGGCTGCCCTGAAGGACGCCTTCAGTCATCTGTGTCCCCTGGCGGGGACGTCCTGCCAGGGGTGAAAATAGGGGCGCGCCTCCGCTGGAGGGGCGATCTTGCTGTCCCCGGCGAATCTGCTTATTTACGAGCCAGGGCAGCCAACGGCGCGAATGCCCCCACTGCCTTCCACTCCCGCGCCTCTGCCGCACTCCCGCGCTCATGCCCCGAAGGGGCCCTTGAGGGAATCTGATGCCGCGAAGGACGCCTTCGGGGCATCAGATTCACCATGCTCCATATCGCGAGGGGCGAGATCGCGGCGTCAGATTCCCCGAAGGCGCCCTTCAGGGACCACGCGGGTGGGCCCCCGGCGCGCGATCGCATTCTCGCACCCCCACCGCAGCAGTGGAAACGAAACTGCGGTCCACCACCAGTTTTCTCGGGAGAAGGCGGCAAATCGGTTAAAATCACCCTCGCCGCGTAGAGAAACGGAGAGCACCCGTGTTTCGATCGCCACTGTTCCGGACGCCGCTGAGATCGTTCCTTTCCGCCGTCATGGCGCTTCTCGTCACGATGACGACCCTCGTGTTCACCTCCCCCGCCGCCACCGCCGCGACCTGGGAGCCCAAGCCGGCCCCGCTGCCGACGCCGTGGACCGCGGACGTCTCGCCGTCCAACGCGCTTCCCGACTACCCGCGCCCCCAGCTGGTGCGCGCCGACTGGCTGAACCTCAACGGGGTGTGGGAGTTCTCCGGCGCGCCGAACCTCGACTCCCCGCCGATCGGCCGCGCGCTCGGCGAAGGCGTGCTCGTGCCCTACCCGATCGAGTCCGCGCTCTCGGGCGTCAAGCGGCACGAAGACGCCATGTTCTACCGCCGCACCACCGAGATTCCGTCCACATGGGACGGACGGAGCGTGCTGCTGAACTTCGGCGCGGTGACCTGGGAGACCAGGGTGTGGGTGAACGGCACCCAGGTCGGCACGCACACCGGCGGCTACGACGCGTTCTCCTTCGACATCACCAAGGCGCTGCACGCCGGCCGCAACGAGATCGTGGTCGGGGTCGCCTCCCCGCTCGACGGGAACCGGTACCCGGTCGGCAAGCAGCGGCGCGACCCGGACGGCATCTTCTACACCGCGTCGTCCGGTATCTGGCAGACGGTGTGGCTGGAACCGGTGGCACCGGCGCACATCACCAGGCTGGACACCACGCCCGACGTGCCGGGCGGCGCGCTCGACCTGGTCGTGCGGGGACCGAACGGGCAGCAGGCCGAGGCCGAGGTGCTCAGCGGCGGCAAGGTCGTCGGCTCGGCCACCGGCGCGGTCGGCGCGCACCTCCGCGTCCCCGTGCCGGACGCGCGCCTGTGGTCGCCGGACGACCCGTTCCTCTACGACCTGCGGGTCACCCTGCCCGGATCCGGTGACGTCGCCACCGGCTACTTCGGCATGCGCTCACTGGGCAAGGGCATGGTCGGCGGCGTGCTGCGGCCGTTGCTGAACGGCAAGTTCACCTTCCAGCTCGGCACGCTCGACCAGGGCTTCTGGCCCGACGGCGCGTACACCGCGCCGACCGACGCGGCACTGCGCTGGGACCTCGAGGCGCAGAAGTCCCTGGGCTTCACCATGGTTCGCAAGCACATCAAGGTGGAGCCGGCGCGCTGGTACTACTGGGCGGACAAGCTGGGCCTGATGGTGTGGCAGGACATGCCGTCGCTGGGCAGCGGGCCCAACCCGAACGCCGCCGCGCGCGCCGAATACGAGACCGAACTACGCCGGATGGTCGATCAGCTCAAGGGCATCACCTCGATCGTGCAGTGGGTCCCGTTCAACGAGGGCTGGGGCGAGTTCGACGCGGGCCGGATCGCCGATGCCGTGCACTCGTGGGATCCGACCCGGCTGGTCAACCACAATTCCGGGTCGAACTGCTGCGACTCCGATCCCGATCCCGGCAACGGGGACGTGATCGACGACCACGCCTACCAGATCTCCGACGGCACGCGAACGCCGTCGGACACCCGGATCGCGGTGCTCGGCGAGTTCGGCGGGCTCGGCCGGCAGGTCAAGGGCCACGAATGGGAGCCGGGGGCCGGGTTCGCCTACGGCGAGCTGTACCCGACCGAAAGCTCGCTGACCGATCGCTACGCGGAGGTCACCAAGCAGGTGAGCCGGTTCGTCAACTCCCGAGGGCTGTCCGGGTCCGTCTACACCGAACCGTACGACGTCGAAAACGAGGTCAACGGCCTCTACACCTATGACCGCAAGGTGCTCAAGATGACCGGGTCGCGGGTGCGCGAGGTGAACCGCGAGGTGCTGGCCGTCGCGAACGGCACCAAGGTCGGCGTGGACGACCTGGTGTCGTTCCGGGTGACCACACCCGGTTACACCGGCCGCTACCTGCGGCACCGCGACGGCGTCGCGCGCACCGACGCGCTGACGGACTCCGCCTCGGACGCCGACCGGCAGGACGCCACGTTCCGCGCCAGGCCGGGACTGTCCGACCCGGCCTGCCTTTCCTTCGAGGCGAGGAACTTCCCCGGCCAGTTCCTCCACTCCGCGGCGTCGGTGCTCCGAAAGGACGTCAACGACGGCACACCCGCGTTCGCGGGCGACGCCACCTTCTGCGCGCGAACGGGCCTCGGCGGCAGCGGGACGGCACTGGAATCGGCGAGCGCGCCGGGCCGTTTCATCCGGCACTACAACGAAAACGTCTACCTGGCGACCTCGGGCGGGCCGAACCCGTGGGACACCGCGAGCCACTTCGCCGAGGACACGACGTGGGCGGGCACGGTCCCGCTCTGGCGCAGCGGGGCGAGCCTGCCGCTCGATGCGGCGAAGACGTTCCAGGTGACCACGCCCGGTTTCACCGACCGCGCGCTCCGGCACCGCGACGGGCTGGCCCGCACCGACGTGATCGGCGGCGGAAGCTCCACTTTGGACAGGAACGACGCCACGTTCGTCGTCCGGCGCGGGCTCGCGGACTCCTCCTGCTACTCACTGGAGTCGAAGAACTATCCGGGCGATTTCCTCCGGCACGCCGACTACCGGCTCCGGCTGGCAGCGAAGGAGAACACCACCCTGTTCGCCCGTGACGCCACCTTCTGCGCGCAGCCGGGACAGGCACCGGGCTCGATCCGGTTCCGCTCGGTCAACGAGCTGGGCGCCGCGGTCCGCCACTTCGCCGAGGAGGTCTGGGTTTCGAACAACGGCGGCAGGCACACCTACGACAACCCCGCTTCGTACGCCGAGGACACCAGCTGGGCGCCGGTGGCACCACTGGCCTGAGAGGTCCGGAGGAATTCCGTGCACTCGATCCTTTGTGGAGCGCTACGCCTGGTTCACGCCGTCCACCGCGACCGGTCCCACCGGGCTGTACACCGGCAGGGAACCGAACGCGACCGGCGCGGCCTACCGCGAGGCCGCACCTCGGTGACCGGTGTGCGTTCGGTCATCGTCCGCTACCGGCGAGGGCAGTGCTCCGTGACGATGACGGTGCCGAGGCGGCCGGGCGGCTACCGTCCGCGTGGTGGAGAAATCTCGATCTGTGCTGGCGTTCGGCACCTGGTGGCGGACTCCGGCGAACGCGGAGTGGACGACGGGACCGCGCTGGCTGATCTCGCTGTCCGGCGAAAGCGAACTGGCACTGCTTTCCTGGGGTTCGGAAGACGGGTCGCAGTCGACGATCGCCTTCTCCCCCGGCGGGTCGGCCTGGTACGGCCATCGCCACACGGCTGACGGCGACGTGCTGGAGGTGCGCGGCCAGTTCTCCGGTGCGCAGGTCATCCCGTCGGCGACGTGGTACGAGTTCGACACCGAGGCCGAAACCGACGAGGGCCGGCATCCGGCGGGGCGGCTGCGGGTGCTCGTCGATGACGGCGGCCAGGCGGCGCTGCGGTGGGTGAACTGGCAGGACCGGTCGGGGACCACGTGGTCGATCATGCTGCGCTCGGCGAGCCCGTCCGGCAACGCCGATGTCACCGATCTGGTCTCCTCGGTCTGGGCGAGCGCCGAATACCGGGACGCGGACGAGGTGGCGTTGAACCTGGTGGACGACTCGCCGAGCAAGTGGCTCGCGTTCGACGACCGCGCGTCGGTGGAGTTCGAACTGTCCCAACCGGTCCCGGTCACCTCCTACGCGCTCGTCTCCGCCAACGACTTCTCCGAGCGCGACCCGGCCGAATGGACGCTGCGGGGCTCGCCGGACGGGTACCTGTGGCACACGCTCGACACCCGCGCGGACCAGTCGTTCGACCACCGGCACCAGGCCAAGCAGTACCCGATCGCCGAGCCGGGCCCCTACGACCGGTACCGCCTCGACATCGCAGGCACCAGCGGTTCCGAGGGAGAGGTGCAACTCCAGTCCCTGCGGCTCCGGTCCGTCGGCAGCGGTGGTTTCGTCGGCTACCGGCAGCGCGCGGGCGAGCCCCCGACCGCCTACCGCGGCACCCGCGTCGCACCGGCACCGGCGGGCACGCCGGGCACACCGCTGCCCGACGGGCTCCCCGTCCGCCCCGCGCTCCCGGCGGGCACGCCGTACCTGCCCGGCGGCAGCGTTCCCTTGGTGCGCACCGATTTCTCCGACGACGGCGCCTGGGCCGCGACCTGCCAGCGAGCCACCGCGGTGCGGCACTCCAACGGCCTCACCGTCCACTCGGGAGTGGAACCGGTCGACGACATCCGGTTCGAAGGGCTGACCGCGGCACAACTCGTCCAGCGGATACCCGCGGGCGCGAAATGGTCGCTGCTGCTCGCCGCCGACCGGCTGACCATGACGTCCCCGGAACGGGCGGTGCTGGTGATCGGCCTCGACGACGACACCCACGGCGAGACCTTCCGCGCCACTCCGATGGCGGCGCGCGAAGCCGAAGTCAACGTGTCGCTGCTGGCCAACATGGACTGGGAGAGCTCCGCGGACAACGCGGACGACGACGGGATCGTCCGTGCCATCTCGGTGTACGACCCGGTGCCGTTCGACGACGAGTGACGCGTCAAGCGTCCACAGTGGACGATCTACGGTGGTTCGCGACGGCCTCGTCGACGTCCACGGCGAGCAGGTGGTGGTTGAGCGCGATGCCTGCCGACGACCCGGCCGCGGCCGCGGTGCTCAGCTGCGCCGGCGAATCCACCACGTTGCCCGCTGCCCACACCCCCGGCACACTTGTTCGCCCCGAACCGTCCACGCTCACCCAGCCGTTCTCGCCGACCGCGCAGCCGAGCCCGGTCAGCAGGCCGTCATCGGGCACGAAACGCGGGCCGACGAACGCCGTCGTCCTCGGCACCACCGTGCCGTCGGCGAGTTCGACGCCCGACACGCGATCTCCGTCCACCACGAGCCGCGCCACTTCCCCGTCCACGACACGGATTCCGCGTGCGACGAGCCGCTCGCGCTCGTCGGCCGTCAGCACGATGCGGTGCGGGAAGAACACCACGTCGGCGGACCACTGCCGGACGAGCGACGCCTGGTGCAGGGTGAACGGCCGGTTGTCCCCGCCGAGCACCGCGATCGCGGTGTCCCGCACCTCGTGGCCGTGGCAGTAGGGGCAGTGCACCACGTCGGCACCCCACCGCTCGCGAACGCCGGGGATCGCGGGCAGTTCGTCGCGCAGCCCGGTGGCCACCAGCACGGCGCGCGTGGTCAGTCCGGCTCCGCCGTCGTGGTGCACGGCGAACCCATCGTCGGACCGCTCGACACCGAGCGCCCGCGCCGAAACGATTTCACCGCCGTACCGGACGACCTCCTCGCGGCCCGCGGCGAGCAGGTCCGCCGGTGACATGCCGTCCCGGGAAAGGAAGTTGTGCAGGTGCGTCGCGGGGGCGTTGCGCGGCTCGCCCGCGTCCAGCACCACCACCGAGCGCCGCGAACGGGCCAGCAGCACCGCGGCGCTCAGCCCTGCCGCGCCACCCCCGGCGATCACCACGTCGTACCCCATCGAGATCCCCCGTTTCCGGTCGTCCACCCGTGCTACCCTCAAAAGGTAGCAGGTAGTTCACCGGTTAACAAAAGGCGATGGCGATGTCCGCACTACCCCTCCGCGCCCGCACGATCGAGCTGTGGCGCGAGCACAATCCCGGCCTCGACACCGCGCCGATGGAAATGGTCGCCCAGGTCAAGCGCATCAGCTCGCTGCTCGACCTCGCGGTGGAGCAGATCTACGACGGCGCGGCGCTCACCGCGGCCGAGGTCGGGCTGCTCGTCCCGCTGCGGCACACCGGCGAACCGGTGACCGCCGTTCGCCTCGCCGCCAGGCTCGGCATGTCGCGGGCCGGGGTCAGCAAGACGCTCGCCAAGCTGGAACGGCGGGGCCTGATCAGCCGCATGGCCAACCCAGCCGACCGGCGCGCCGCGTTGATCAGCATGACCGACGAGGGCAAGGACCTCATCGACGAGGTGTTCCCGCGCGAACTGGCAGCCCACGGGGCGCTGTTCGCCGAGCTGGGCGAAGACCGCGCCCGCATCCTCGACGCGCTGACACGGCTCGCCGAAGCGATGGAAACCCGGCTCGGCAGCGAAAGATAGCCTGCGGGCGACACCCGAAGGAGCCTGCGACCTGGCGGTATTAGAGTGGGCGCCCATGGGTGACCAGGCTGTGGACCGCGCGGCGTTCGCCAGGGAACTGGAGGCCGATCTCGAAGGCCATCCCGAGGAACGGGGTGCGATCCTCCTCGAGGCCGCCCACCAGTGGCACCTCGCCGGGAACGACGAGCGCGCCACCGAACTGCTGGCCGACGTGCTGTCGCTCGGCGGGGAGGACCGGGCCTTCGCCCAGTCCGCGATGGCCGAGCTCCTGTTCGAAGCCGGTCGCGACGACGAAGCCCGCCCGTACCTCGACGCCCTCAAGCAGGAACGCCCGGCGTCGATCCTGGCCTACAGCCTCGTGGGAGAAATGCTCGAAGAGCGCGGCGAAACCAAGGAAGCGCTGGCCTGGTTCACCATGGCCGTCGCCAGGCTCACCGACGAGGACCTGACCGAACCCGGCGCGGCGAGATACTGGGAGGGACGGGAAGCCCTCCGCGGGCGCCTGCGGATACGGCAGGCGATGGGCTTTCCACCGGACGAGCTGGACGAGGCCGCGCAGGACGAATCCCTCGACCTCGACCCGGACCTCGACCCGGACCTCGACGGGTTCGACGGGTTCGACGGCCTGTGGTCGAACGAAATGACCGTGCAGTTCTGGCCACGCGACGAATTGGTGCGCGCCCGCGAGGTCTGGCCGGACCTGGTGCAGGACGACGCGGTGTTCCGCGAGCAGGAAGGCGTGAACCGGGGACTCTCGGCGAGCGGGGTCAGCCGCATCCGGATGGTGCCGCTGTCCGTCACCCGGCTGACCGAGTTCGCGGCGGCCACCGGTGGCGATCCGTCCGAAGCGGGCACCCGCGAGGCATACCTGGACAAGGTCGTCGGCGAAGACGGCGCGCTCACCTGGCCGCCGCCGCGCAACGGCCCGTGCTGGTGCGGTTCCGGCACCAAGTACAAGAAGTGCTGCGGCCGCCCCGGAACCGGCTGACGCGCCCACTACCGCGGCCAACCGGATTCCGCTGCGGCCAGCCGGAAATCGCGCGCCCCCGCGACAGCGGAGAGTGCCCGGCGGGCCGGAGCCCGCCGGGCACGCCGGTCACATCGTGCGGCTCAGCCGGTCCGCCAGTACGCGCGCGAACCGGGGCGGGTCGCTCAGTTCGCCGCCTTCGCCGAGCAGCGCCATGCCGTAGAGCAGCTCGGCCGTTTCGGCGATACCGGGGTCGTCCGCCTTTTCCTCGTGCGCCTTCCGCAGCCCCGTCACGAGCGCGTGCTCGGGGTTGAGTTCGAGGATCCGCTTGACCTTCGGCATCTGCTGGCCCATGGCCCGGTACATCTTCTCCAGTGCCGGGGTCATGTCGTTCGTGTCGCCGACGAGGCAGGCGGGCGAGGTGGTGAGCCGCGTGGACAGCCGCACCTCCTTGACGTTCTCCTCCAGCGCGGTGCCCAGCCAGGCCAGCAGCCCGGAGAACTCCTCCTTCTGCTGCTCCCGCTCGGGCTCGTCGCCCTTCTTCTCGTCCTCGGAGTCGAGGTCGACCTCGCCCTTGGCGATCGACTGGAACCGCTTGCCGTCGAACTCGCCGACCGCGTCGACCCACATCTCGTCGATCGGGTCGGTGAGCACGAGCACCTCGAAACCCTTGGCCTTGAAGGCTTCCATGTGCGGCGAGTTCTCGATGAGCGAGCGCGTGCGGCCGGTGGCGAAGTAGATGTGCTCCTGGCCGTCCTTCATCCGCTCCACGTACTCGCGCAGCGTGGTGACCTTCTCCCCGTCGTTCGTCGAGTCGAACGACGAGATTTCGAGGATGGTGCCGCGGTTGTCGGTGTCGTCGAGCAGGCCCTCCTTGACGACCGCGCCGAACTCCTTCCAGAACGTGCCGTAGTCCTCGGGCCTGTCGGCCATCATGGTCTTGACGGTGGACAGCACCTTCTTCACCAGCCGCCTGCGCATGAGCTGGATCTGGCGGTCCTGCTGCAGGATCTCCCTCGACACGTTCAGCGAGAGGTCCTGCGCGTCGACCACGCCCTTGACGAACCGGAGGTACTCCGGCATCAGCGCTTCGCAGTCCTCCATGATGAACACGCGCTTGACGTAGAGCTGCACGCCGCGCTTGTGCTCGCGCATGAACAGGTCCATCGGCGCGTGCGACGGGATGAACAGCAGCGCCTGGTACTCGAAGGTGCCCTCCGCCTGCATGCGGATGGTCTCGAGCGGGTCCTGCCAGTCGTGGCTGACGTGCTTGTAGAACTCGTGGTACTCCGCCTCGGTCGCCTCGTCCTTGGCGCGCGCCCACAGCGCCTTCATCGAGTTGACGGTTTCGACCTCGGTCGTGGTTTCGCCCTCGGCGTCGGTGCGCTCGGCGGCCATCCTGATCGGCCACGTGATGAAGTCGGCGTACCGGCGGACGAGCTCCTTGACCTTCCACTCCGCGGTGTAGTCGAAGAGGTGGTCCTCGGCGTCCTCGTCCTTGAGGTGCAGCATCACGGCGGTGCCCTGCGGCGCGTCCTCGACCGTCTCGATCGTGTAGGTGCCTTCGCCGCTGGACTCCCAGCGCGTACCGGTGGCCTCGCCCGCGTGCCTGGTCAGCAGGGTGACCTTGTCCGCGACCATGAAGCTCGAATAGAAGCCGACGCCGAACTGCCCGATCAGGTCCGAGGCGACGGTGTCCTTGGCCTCCTTGGACTCCTTCAGCTTCTTCAGGAACTCCGCGGTACCCGACTTCGCGATCGTGCCGATCAGGCGGACGACGTCTTCACGCGACATGCCGATGCCGTTGTCGCGCACGGTCAGCACGCGCGCCGCCTTGTCGACCGCGAGGTCGATGTGCAGATCGGAGGTGTCCACCTCCAGGTCCTTGTCCAGATAGGCCGCCAGCCTGAGCCTGTCCAGCGCGTCCGAGGCGTTGGAGACGAGCTCGCGCAGGAAGACGTCCTTGTTGGAGTAGATCGAGTGCACCATCAGCTGCAGCAGCTGGCGCGCCTCGGCCTGGAACTCGAGGGTTTCGACCTGTGTTTCCACCACTGTCCTTTCGGGTGTGCCTTGACTCCTCCGATTATGGCAATTCCCGGGAGCGGCCGTGCGGGTTCGGGTCAAGTCGGCCAGCGGCGGTCCCCGGAGTGGCCTAGCCTGACCGGATATGCGGGTACTGGTCGCGGGATCGTCGGGGTTCGTCGGCGGGCGGCTCTGCCCGGCACTGGCCGAAGCGGGGCACGAAGTGCTCGCCATGACGCGGCGGCCGGAGCGGTACGGGGGCGCGGGCACCGCGGTACGGGGCGACGTCCACGACGAGCAGTCCCTCCTTGACGCGATGCGGGACGCCGACGCCGCCTACTACCTCGTGCATTCGCTCGGCAGCGGCGATTTCGAACGGCAGGACGCGGACGCCGCGCGGGCGTTCGGCCGCGCCGCCGCGGCCGCCGGGCTGCGGCGGATCGTCTACCTCGGCGGGCTCGGCGACGACGCCGACGACCTGTCGCCGCACCTGCGCAGCCGCCGCGAGGTGGAACGGCTGCTGGCGTCCGGCGGAGTGCCGGTGACGGTGCTGCGCGCCGGGATCGTCGTCGGCGACGGCGGGATCTCGTGGGAGCTGACCCGCCAGCTCGTCGAGCACCTGCCGGTGATGGTCACGCCGACCTGGGTGCGCACCCGCACCCAGCCGATCGCGCTCGCCGACGTGGTGCGCTACCTCGTCGGGGTCCTCGAACCGCCCGAAGCGGAAGGGCGCGCCTTCGACATCGGCGGCGCCGAGGTCCTCGCCTACGTGGACATGCTGCGCCGGGTCGCCGCGCTGCAGGGCAGGTGCCTGGTGATCGTGCCGGTGCCGCTGCTCTCGCCGAGGCTCTCGTCGTACTGGCTTTCCCTGGTCACGACCGTGGACACGCGGACGGGCAGGACGCTCATCGACTCGATGACGAACGAGGTCGTGGTGCGCGACGACGCGATCCGCACCGTGGTGCCGTTCGAACCGATGGACTACGACGACGCCGTCCTGCAGGCGCTCGGCGAGCGCGCGAAGCGGAAGCGGGCGCGGTGACGCGGCGACGGCGGGTGGTGGCCGCGACCTCGCTGGCGGGATCGACCCTGCTGGGCCTGTCGCTGTCGAGCCCGCCGGGTTCGCGGCGGTTCTACGCGCTGACCGGCGGAGTCGCCGCCACGTGGGTCGCCGGCGGGCTCGCGTCGGGTCCGGTACCGCTCGGCGACCGGCGGATCGCGCTGCCCGTGGCGACCGGTGCCTGCGCGTTCGGCGCCTTCTACGCGGGAGCGCTCGTCGCACGGCGGATCCCGTTCCTGAACCGCGCGCTCCGCCACGTGCTCGGGTACGCGCACCAGGGCTCGTCCCCGCCGGTGCTGCTGACCACGCTGGCCACCGGCGCCGCCGAGGAGGTGTTCTTCCGCGGCGCGCTGTACGCGGCGGCGGAGGACCGGCCCGTGCGCGCCTCGACCGCGGCCTACGCGCTGTCCACGACGGCGACCAGGAACCCGGCGCTGGTGCTGGCCTCGGTCGTGATGGGCACGCTCTTCGGGTTCCAGCGGCGCGCGAGCGGCGGGGTGCTGGCACCGGCGGTCACGCACGTGGTGTGGTCGGCGCTGATGGTGCGGTTCCTGCCACCGCTGTTCTCCGAACAACTCCGCCAGGATGTCGAAGACGGGCTTCCCCGTTCGTCGGCTGGATGAGCCTGAGGAGGTCTTCGATGAAATACGTGCTGCTGATCTGCGGCGACGAGTCCGCGGCCGACCACGCGATGGACGGGTGCGGCGGGTGGAGCGGGGAAATGGAAGCGCGCGGCGTGGTGCGCGGCGGCGCGGGCCTCGCCCCGCCGCCGGACGCGACGACGGTGCGGGTGCGCGGCGACGAGGTGCTGCTCACCGACGGCCCGTTCGCCGAGGCCAAGGAGCAGATCGGCGGGTTCTGCCTGATCGAGTGCGCGGATCTCGACGAAGCGATCGAAATCGCGTCGAAGCACCCGGCCGCGGGCTACGGCTCGATCGAGATCAGGCCCGTGCTCGAACCCTCGCCCGGCTGAGTGCCCGTCCCGCCCGCACCCGTTCGCCGGGAGGGCATGACCGATATCGAGACCGGAATCGCCGGACACCGCCGCGCGCTCGCGGCCGTGCTGGAGGACCCGGACGAGGGCCAGTGGGACACCCCGTCGCTGTGCGCGGGATGGCGCGTGCGCGAGGTCGTCGCGCACAGCACGATGCCGTTGGCGCCGACCTGAGCGGGATCGAGCTGCGCGGCCGAGGTCACCAGCGGACGTCGTGCCGCTCCATCACGCCGTAGCCTTCGCGCAGCACGACGCCGCCGGGGAGCGTCCCGGTGAACGTGCCGAACGGCTGGCGGTACGCGCTGTCGACCACGAGCAGCCGGTCGTGGCGCGCGCGTTCCGCCTCCACTTCGAACCGCAGATCGCCCGCAGAGGACAGGTCGGGCGCGAAGGCGACCGGCGGCACCTCGCGCGCGACGCCGTCGACCCACACGGTGCGCTCCGAGGAGGTGGCCGCGTCGTGGAGGCCGTCGACCAGGTTCCACGTCACGGCGCCGCCGTCCGCCGCGGTACCGCACCCCGCGCTCCACGACCACCGCGTGACCCGCGCGTGGTGCCCGGCGGAGTCGTCCTGCAGGCCCGGCGCGTCGACCGGCACGGCGACGCCGTCGATGGTGAGCTCGCCGGTCACGCGCAGCGGGGTCTTGCGCGTCCACACCGGATGCGCGCCGTGCCGCGATACCACCGCCACGCGCTCACCCGCGGGCACGAGCTTCAGCTCCGCGGTCACCCCGCGGCCGTGGAACCGCACGGTGCCGTCGTCGAGGCCGACCGCCTTCCGCAGCACGGTGCGCTCGCGGAACACCCCGCCGTCGCGGTGGTGCACCGCCCAGAACGACTGCGGCGCGCCCGCGATGCGGACCACCCCGGCGCACAACTGCACCCGCCCGCCGTAGACGCCTACGTACCGCCAGCGCTTCAACGGCCGCAACCCGCGCATCCTCGGCAGCCGCGCCGGGTCGAGCGGCGCTTCCCCCGTCCCGCGCCACGGCAAGGTCTCCACCGCGTCCATCCGGCTCCCTTCGCTCCCGCCCAGCATTCCATGCGCGCGTTGACTTATATAAGTCTCCCCTGGGATAATCGGCGGATGCACGCGTTCGACGTACTCGGCGACCCGGTCCGGCGCCGGATCCTCGAACTGCTGGCCGACGGCGAGCGCGCGTCCGGCGCGGTCACCTCGATCATCCAGGAGGAGTTCGGCATCTCGCAGCCCGCCGTTTCGCAGCACCTCCGCGTGCTGCGCGAGAACGGGTTCGCGACGGTCCGCGCCGAGGGCACGCGGCGCCTGTACGCGGTCGAATCCGCGCCGCTGCGGGAGGTCGACCAGTGGCTTGCGCAGTTCCGCCAATTCTGGAGCCACCACCTCGACGCACTCGGCACGGAGCTCGCCCGTGGCCGCCGCGAACGCCGTCGGAACGACTGAACCCGCAGTTCAGTGCCACTATCGTTGCGGACAGGCGGCCAGGCTGGACGTGTCGCAGGAAGAGTTCTACGGCACCTGGCTTCCCCGAGGACGCGCTCGTCGACCAGGTTCCCCGATTTCACCTCGGATAGCGTGCCCTTAACTTGCTTAACCTCCGCTTGGGTTATCCTCACCGGGTGGGACGGAGGCCCTGATGGCAGGCAGGAGCGCGCGCCGGCAACTCGCCCGCAGGCTGCGCGATCTGCGCGAAGGCGCGTTCGAGGACAAGGTCAAGCAGGACGAGCTGGCCGCCGCGTTCGGCGGGCGCAAGCCGCTGAGCACGGCGGCCATCTCCACCTGGGAAAACGGTGAGATCGACAAACGCCCCTCGGAGGCGCGCATCATCCAGTACGCGCTGGTGTTCAGCACGCCGTCGAGCATGCGTCCCGCGCCGCACATCCCCGGCGAGTCCACACTGGACGATTCGACGCGCGCACGGTACGACGAGCTGCGCACCGAGCTGCTGACCCTGCGCGAGGACGCCGAAGAGGAGGCCCGCATCGAGAAGGCGGGCGCGCGCACCGCCATGGTGCCCGCCGACGAGATCTGGCACCACGACCGCGACGTCAAGCTGTTCGTGGTCGCCTCCGAGCTGCCGATCGATCAGCGCCCGCCGTTCGCGAGGGAGAAGGGCGCCTTCAACTACAGCAGGCTCGCCAGGTACGCCGACCTGGACGCCTTCTTCACGATGTTCAACTCGCTGACGAAGCGGGGCTACCGCAACCTGAGCCACCGTTCGGCAGGCGAACGCAGCATCGGGACCGCGCGCAACCTCGTGCTGCTCGGCGGCCCGGCGTGGAACCCGCTGACCAGGACCATGCTGCACCTGCTCGACCTGCCGATCCAGCAGAGCCTGCAGCCCGACGGCCACCCCGACCACTTCCTGCGGCCGGACGGTTCGCCGGTGCTGCCGACGATCATCGAGGTCGGCGACGGCGGGCACGAGATCATCGAGGACGTCGGCCTGTTCGTCAGGGCGCCCAACCCGATGAACCCGGAGACCGACGTGACGATCTGCAGCGGGATCTACACCCCGGGCGTGCTCGGTGCCGCGCTGGCGTTCACCTACCCGGGTATCGCGCACGAGAACGTCCAGGCGGTGCGCGAGCAGGTCGGCCAGGCGAGCGCGTTCGCCGCGCTGTTCCGCGTGAAGGTCGTCGACGGACGGGTGCCGACTCCCAGGCTGGCGCACGAAATCATCGACTGCGTTCCGGCGGGCTGACGTGACGGCTTCGATCGTCATTCCCGCTTACGACGTCCGCCCGGCCTACCTCGCCGAGGCGGTGGAAAGCTGCCTTGCCCAGACCTTCCGCGGCGAGCTGGAACTGGTCGTCGTGGACGACGGCTCCGGTGCCCGGTCACACCGGGCATACCGGGAGATAGTGCGGAAAGCGCGGCGGGCGGTGCCGGTCCGGCTGGTCCGCGTGCGGGGCAACCGCGGCCTCGCCACCGCCCGCAACGTCGGCATCGGCGCCGCCACCGGCGAGGTCGTGGTGCTGCTCGACGCGGACGACCTGCTCGCGCCCCGCTGCGTCGAACTGGCGCACGCCGCGCTCGACCGCTCCGGCCTCGACCTCGTCTACACCGACCACGAGAAGCGCTCAGCGGATCTGTCCGAGGTGCGCCACGTGCGGCGCAAGGCCCTGTTCCAGCGGCTGCTCGAACAGTACGCGGGCACACCGTCGGATCCGATGCTGCACGCCACGTTCCTCATCCACTGCCACGCGTTCCGCCGCGACGCGCTGCCCGCGAGCCCGTTCGACCCGTCGTACCTCGTCGGCGACGAAGTGAAGCTGCACGCCACACTTTCCCGCGACCGTCCACTCCGGATCGGGCACCTGCCGGAGGTGCTCTACCATTACCGGGACAATCCCGACGGGATCTGCCATTCCTCGCTCTACCCCCGCCTGATCCGCTCCATCGAGACGATCCTCGCCGCGGAGATGGCCCACCGGCTCGGCGAACCCGTCCGGACCGGGAGGATCGGGCGCTGCGCGCGCACGCACGCCGCGCTCTACCGGCACACCACCGAATCGGGCGCCGTCGTCGAAGCGCCCTACCTTGACTACGCCACCCAGTCCATAATGGACACGAGTGGGCTGGCCACCCCCGATTTCGAGTTCTCCCCGGAGCGTCCTTGATGACGGACACCGCAGTCGGCATGCGGGTACCGACCGGCAGGGTCCAGGTCGGCCAGCGCTGTTTCGTCGCGGACTCGGCGCGGCTCGCGGTCGCGAGCGAGGCGACGCTGCTCGCGATGACGAGGGAAGGCCGCGAACCGGACCCGCGCGAGGTATCCGTCGGAGACGGGACGCTCCTGCTCGACGACGTCGTGGTGCAGGAAGGCAGCACCGTCGGCGCGGACTGCTACGTCGGCAGGGCCGTGCACATCGGGTTCGGTTGCGAGATCGGCGACGGCTGCCGGATGGAGTACCGGGCCGAGATCTGCGATCGCGTCCGGATCGGTCACGGCACGGTGATCGGTGGTTTCGTCTGCGACGGCGCCGAGCTGGGCGCCGGCTGCGTGATGCTCGGCTCGCTGGTGCATTCCGTGCGGGAGCCGGATCTTCCGTGGGGCCAGTTCGAACCGGACCCGATCCTGCGGGACCGGGTGTTCGTCGGCAGGGGCGCGGTGGTGGTGGGCGGCATCGTCGTGGGCAACGGCGCCTACGTGGCGGCGAACGCCACGGTCACGAAGGACGTGCCGGACGACCACGTCGCGACCGGCACGAACAGGTTCGTCCCGATCGCCGAGTGGCGCGGCCGGCTGCGTCGCAAGAGCTGGTCCGGCTAGCAGAGCGTGCCGCCGCTGGCGGAGCAGGCTATTTCGTGCGCGGGCGGACCGACCACCGAGGCGGCCATGTCGGCTACCTGCACCACGCCGACCACCAGCAGCACGAGCGCCGCGGCGAGCACGATCTTGAGCAGGTAGCGCCAGAAGAACATGGCGATCAGGCACAGCACGATGAACGTCGTGAGCATCACTGGTCTCCCATCTCGAACTGCCGAGCCCCAGATCGAGGCGGTGGCCGGTCCGTACCCGGGAGAGCCCGCGTCAGGTGTCCGGCCTGCCACTCACTGGCGCCAACATCGGTTGCCTTTCAGTCGACTTAACGATGACTTAAGCAACTTCACCATCTCATCCGGTGAAGTCCAGGTCAACTAACGGTTCGGGATTCATCCCGCTGGCCGAACACAGAAAAAGGGGGCGTGCCCGTGACCGGGCACGCCCCCTTCTCGGGTCGCGTCAGCTCATCGGCAACGCGGCGTAGTGCGGCTGGGCACCCGCCGCCTTCGCCGGAGCCTGACCCGACGCCGCCGTAGCGGGCGGCGTCGGCTGGGGCTGCGGGAGCGGCGCGCACTCGACGTCCGCGGTACGCCCCGGCTTACGATCGGGGAGCGCACCCGAGGTCAGGTAGTCCGCGATCTTCGAATCGACGCACGTGTTGCCACGGGGCGTGACCGCGTGGCTGGTGCCGCCGGGCTCGGCGATCAGGCGCGCACCCGGGAACCGGCTGCGCGCTTCGAGGCTGCCTTCGTACGGCGTCGGCGCGTCGAGCGTCTCGTCGATCATGAGCACGCTCTCGACCTTGCTGCCGTTCACGTTCACCGGCTTGCCCGCCTTGCCGTGCCAGAACACGCACGGCGCGTTGTACCAGGCGTTCTGCCAGGTGAAGTAGTTGCCCTTGAGGAAGGTGCGCCAGTTGTCGACGCGCCACTGGTTCCAGTTCTGCGGCCACTGCACGTCGGAGCACTGCACGGCGAGGTAGACGGCGTACCCGTTGTCGTCGCCACGCCCGCCGAACTTCTCGAACAGCTTCTTCATGTTCTGCCAGTCGCCGGAGTTGACGAACTTGGCGAACGCGTCACCGAGGAGCGGCCAGCGAACCTGGTAGTACGACGCCTGCTGGAACACGTCGGTCCACTCGTCCGCGCCGACCACGCCGCCCGCGGGCTTGAACGACAGCTTCAGGAGTTGCTCGTCGAACACGCGCTTGACCGCGGCCTGGGTCTTGCCGAGGTGGTAGGCGTCGTCGTGCTGGGCCACCCAGTCGAACCAGACCTTGAGGTTGACGTCGAAGGCGACGTCCTGGTTCAGGTTGGCCTTGTACCAGACATTGCGCGGGTCGACGGTGCTGTCGAGCACCATGCGCCGCACGCGGTCCGGGAACATCGTGCCGTACACCTGGCCGAGGTAGGTGCCGTACGAGTAGCCGTAGAAGTTCATCTTCTCCGCGCCGAGCGAGGCGCGGATGCTGTCCATGTCCTTGACCGTGTCCGTGGTCTTGATGTGGTCCAGCAGCTCGGGGTTCTTCTTCGCGCACGCGTCGGCGTAACCCTTGGCGCGGTCGAGCCAGGTCTTCTCCAGCTTGGGGGTCACCGGCAGGTAGCTCGGCCGGTTGTAATCCATGTAGTTCGGGTCGCACGACAGCGCGGGCTTGCTGGTGCCGACGCCGCGCGGGTCGAACCCGATCCAGTCGTAGAAGTCGCCCGCGTGGTTCGGCAGCCTCGCGCCGTTCGCCGCGAGGTAGAGACCGGAACCGCCGGGGCCACCGGGGTTGGTCAGCATGACGCCCTGGTACTGGGCGTCCGCCACCTTGTGCTTGATCCGGCCGACGGCGAGCTGGATCTTCTTGCCGTTCGGGTTGTCGTAGTCGAGCGGCACGTCGAGGTACCCGCATTCGCCGCCGGCGGCGACGAGCGTCGGGTCGGTGCACGGCCCCCAGTTGATGGTCGCGACGGACGGTGCCTGCGGCGGCGCGGGCGCGGCGGTGGCGGACGGTACCGCCAGCACCGAGGAAGCCAGCGTCGCGGCACCTACCGCGGCGAGGAAAAGACGTCTCACTCTCGATACCCCTATCCGATGAGCTGTGCAGGCGTCTGCACGTGATCGGGTGCACCCTAGTCCGGCCGAAGGGAGAACGGCAGCACCGAAAGTCGGGCCGGTTTCCGCCTGGTATGCCGGAATCAGCCAGTCAAGTGTCCGCCGAGCTGCCGTTTCACGTGCGATGGCAGCACGCATGCCTTGCGCGCCACCAATTCCGCGAACGCGGCCGTTACCGGATCGGGATCTTCCCTGGTCCAAACGGCCACCGTTCGCACCACCGGCGGACCAGGCCGGAGCACACGACCGCGGGCAGCAGCCCCGCCTCCGCCCGCAGGTGCGCGGCCCCGCCGAGCCCGTTTCCCGGCGCGTGGTGCACTCAGCCGCGCTCGGAAGTTCACCGAGCGCTACGGTTCCGTCACAGGGAAGCAACTCGACATCGGCGGCCACGAACTCCTCGCGAACGTCCACACCGGACAGTCCTATTCGGACTTCGCCGGGCCGGCCGCGACATCGGTCTGCCCTGCGGCCATTGCCGGTTCCAGCCCTTCGGTGAGCTGTTGTCCAGTCGTCGTGTCCGGCATTCGGTTCAAGGATGGCTTTGGACCGGAGGGGTGTTCGGTTCGCAGTTCGGGCTGCGGTTGCATTGTTTCTTGTCTCGCAACAGTTTCTACTTGGTCCGCTTTGGACGGTCCGGACCAGGTCGTTGAGCATGTTCGGTCGTCCTGTGGTGGTTGCGGCACGGGGCTGCGTGAAGGTGACAAGGTTGGTGTGACACGTTGGCAGGTGGTGGATCTGCTGACCCGATCGGGCCTGTCACGATGGCGATTCGGACAGCCATCTGCGCGAGTTGATCGCCGCGAGCGAAACCCACCTCGAACACGGCTGGCCACGGTTCGCGATCGCTGCCCTGGAAACAAGCGCTTGCGCGACTACCAGCACGACACCCTGTGATTTCGCCCATGACCTCACGGTCCCGTTCACCGGCAACCAGGCCGAACGCGACCTGCGCATGATCGAAGTCCAGCTCGAAATCTCCGGCAGTTGGCGCATCCGACGCGGCTCCGCGTTCGCGCCCACAGCTCAACCCTCGCCCAGGAACGACATCCACATCCTCACCGAACCCCGCAACGCCATCACCGGGAACCCTTAGCTGCCAACAAAACTCACAACAGCCCGAGTAACCACCTGACCGTTTCACTCGATCGTGCGTTCGATTACGTGTGCGGGCACGGTAGAATGGCGGGGTGTCCGAGACTTCTTCCCTTGTACCGCAGCGGGAGCTGTGGCAACTCACCTCGCGTGAGAAAGCCGCCGCGCTGCGGGACGAGTTGATGTCCTTGTGGCAGCAGGAATCGCGGGTCTACCGGATCATCGCCGACCTCGACAACGGCGGCTCCCGCGAACTGGGGTATGCGTCCACGACGGCGTTGGTGGCGGAGATCGCGCGGACCTCGTCGGCGGCGGTGCGGAAGATGGTCGCGCGGGCGATCGCGCTCAACCCCAGCCACGGTGTCGGTGGCGTGGAGATTCCGGCAGCCGCGCCGTTGACCGGGGAGGCGGCGGCGGAGGGTGCGATCTCGGCGCAGCACGCGGACGCGATCCTGGCGGCCCTGCGGTCCATCCCGGCCACCGTGTCGACGCAGGAGCGGGAGAGGACCGAGAAGACTCTGGTCGACCTCGCCCGCAACGCCGGTATGTCCGAGCTTGCCCAAGGATGCCAACGGCTACGGGACACGCTTGATCCCGATGGCGCGGAACCCCGTGACACTCCTGAACCGGCGCGGTCGATGCGGTGGCACACCCGCAAAGACGGCTCCGTCAAGTTCGATGGCTACCTCGATCCGATCTCCGGGGCGAAGACCCTTGCCTTGCTGGAACCGCTCGCGGCGGCTCGTAAGGACGATCCGAGTGACAATCCTTTGGTGCGCGGGCAGGCTGAGCGCAACGGGGACGCGTTCCTGGAAATGGTCACCCTCGCCGCCAGCCACCCCGACTCCCCCAACCGCAGCGGCACCCGCGCGGACCTCATCGTCACCATCACCCTGAACGACCTCAAAGCGAAGCTCGGCAAGGCTTGCCTGGACATGGTCACCGACATCACCGCCAGCGAAGCCCGCATCCTCGCCTGCGACTGCAAAATCATCCCCGCCATCCTCGACGGTGAGGGACAGCCCCTGGAAATGGGACGAGCCAAACGCCTGGTCACCGAAGCGATCCGATACATGCTCGCCATCCGTGACTGCGGATGCGCCTTCCCCGGATGTACCCGCAAACCGAGACACTGCGAAGCGCACCACGTGCTGCCGTGGCACGCCGGTGGCAAGACCGACCTGGGTAACCTCGTACTGCTATGCGGCTACCACCACCGCCTGCTGCACAACAGCGACTGGACACTCCGCATGGTCAACGGCCACCCCGAATTCACCCCACCAGCGTTCCTCGATCCCTGGCGAAGACCCAGAACCAACACCATCCACACCGCCCAACCCCGCGCCGCCTAACCGGAACCCCCGCCCCGCCCCTGCGGGAACACTCACTCGCCCAATACCCCGTATGCGCGGGCCCGGCGATCGATCCATTGTGTCCACAATAGATCGATCGCCCCTGCCACGTACTTCCACGTCGCCCTCGGCTTCCGGGCCTGAAGGGGCATCCGCCGCGCCGCCCGAACGAAGCCCGTACACGACGAACCCTATTCAGGCTCAACCAACGACGACCGCCACAGCCCAGCCAGGCAGTGACACCTGCGGCAACCTGACCGGGTGATCCGGCCGTGCTCACCACACCGCCACGCTGGTGACCCACGACGCGACCCGCACCGAGGGCGGCAGTTGCCCTCGGCGCGCCGAAGGCGTGCCGGAAACCCTCACCGTGCCACCAAAACACGCGAGTGACGCTCGAGGAACAAAGAAGCGAAATCGACCGGTCACGGCCTACCGAGCCAACGCGTGAGCGCGGCGTCCAATTCGCCCGGAGAAGGCGACGCGGATGCCCAGGCCACGTACCCGTCCGGCCGCACGAGCGCACCGACCTCCGGGTGGTCCCGCGACACGAGCGACACCACCCGGCCTTCCCAGCCCTCGCTGACGGGCACGGGGCCGAGCACCAGCGCTTCGCCCGATCGGCCGTGGTCGCTCAGCTTCGAGCCGTCGGTCAGGTCCAGGTCGGGTGCCAGTGCGCCGACGAACGGGAGGTCACCTGGCGGGGCGTAGCGCTGGCCGACGCCGAAGATCCGTTTTACCACGTAGGTCGCGCCCGCGGTGGTGTCCAGCAGGTCTTCCACCACGGAGCGCAGGGCGGCGGTCCGCTCGTCCCTGCGGCCCAGTGCGCTCTGCGCGCTGCTCCACAGTTGCACGCCTGCGCCGATCGGGTGGCGTTCGGCGGTGTAGGTGTCCACAAGGGACTCCGGGGCGAGTTTTCTTGCCACGGCGGCGAGCTTCCAGCCCAGGTTCATCGCGTCGCCGAGTCCGAGGTTCAGTCCCTGCGCACCGGCAGGCGAGTGCACGTGGGCCGCGTCGCCCGCGATCAGCACCCGGCCCTTGCGGTAGGTGCTCGCCTGGCGGGTGTTGTCGGTGTACCTGGTGCCGAGGTGCATTTTCGTGATGGCCACGTCGGTGCCGCTGACCCGGCGCAGGCTCGCCTGCATCTCTTCGACGGTGACCGGGGCGGAGCGGTCCACCTCACCGCCCCCGTACTCCACCGTGTGCACCCTCGGGGACGGGCCTTCCTGCCAGCCACCGACGACGTAGCTTCCCCGCTCGCTCTCGACCCAGTCTCCAGTGGACAGTTGTGCAGGGTCGTCCAGGTCCACAATGGCCGCTCGGCCGACCATTTCCGGTGCGGTGCCGGGAAAGTCGAAACCGGCGAGACGACGGACGGTACTGCGCCCGCCGTCGCAGCCGACGAGCCAGCGCGCGGACACCTGCGAGCCGCCAGCCTCGACGCGCACCTCGCCGCCTTCTTCGGCGAACCCGGTCACCGAGACGTCGAAGCGGATTTCGACGCCCAGTTCGCGCGCCCGCGCCAGCAGGATGTCCAAGAGGTCCTGCTGCGCGATCACCCCGCCGCCGAGCCCGTTCGACGCGAGGTCGGGATCTGCCCAGTCGACCCGGTCGATCCTGATCGGGATACCGGAAAAGTGGCCGATGAACCCCCCGCCGAGGAACTCGTCCTCTTCGGACTCTCCGGCACCGCCCCCGGCGGCGGGAGGCGGCTCGTCCCCCGCCCACATCAGCGCCGCGCTCCGTACCGCGGGCAGCAGCCCCCGGCGGTGGAACGCGAACACGCTGGGCAGGTTCAAGCCGCGCGCGCCCATCGAACCCTGTTTGAGCGGGTTCACCCGATCCGGATCCCGTTCGAGCACCAGCACCGAAACACCGCCCAGCCGCAGCTCCGCCGCGAGCACGAGCCCGACCGGACCGGCTCCAGCCACCACCACGTCGAAGACCACGACTCCCCCTTAAACCGCGAACATCGTTCCTGGTATCGGTCGGAGGCTAGCAACCAAGTACGCTGTTCGCAATTACGAGCGGAGGTCCGGTGCCCGACGAACACCCGGTGATCTGGGCCCGGCCCGAGCGCGGGTCCCGCGGGCCGAAACCGGCGCACACCCGGGACGAACTGGCGGCAGCGGCTCTGCGCGTCGCCGACTCGGAGGGCCTCGACGCGGTCACGATGCGCCGGGTGGCCGCGGAACTCGGCTCGGGTGTCACCTCGCTGTACCGGTACGTCACCGACAAGAGCGAGCTGATCGACCTGATGTCGGACGCCGCGCTCGGCGAAGTGGACCCGCCCGCGCTCACCGGGAAATGGCGAGCCGATCTCCGCGCCGCCGCCGGGCTGTGCTACGACCTGCTCCGCCGCCGCCCGTGGCTCGCGGCGGCCGGGAGCAGCAGGCCCTCACTCGGCCCGAACGGGCTTCGCTGGATGGAGTACCTGCTCAGCACGGTCGAAGGCGCGACGGCCGACCCGGACGAAATGCTCACGCTGATCGGCGTGGCGACCATGTTCGCGCACGGCGCGGCCTCGATGGACCTCGCCGACGAGCAGGCACGCCGCCGATCCGGCCTCACCGACGAGCAGTGGATGGCCGCGCAGGGCAGCTACGGCGACTCGGTGCTCACCGCCGGCCGGTACCCGCTGCTCGCCAAGGTGATGATCGAGGCGAGCATCCCGCACCGGGCCCCCGGCGACACCCGGTTCACCGTCGGCATCGAGCGCCTCCTCGACGGCATCGAAGCGAACCTTCCCGGCTGACGGCGCCGCGCCGCCGGTACAACGGATAGGCAAACCTCACTCGCCATCCCCGGCGCACAATTCGGGCATCCGCGATGAATACCGCGGCTTTTACCGCAAGACACCCGTGATGACCAGCCCCGACGATCGACAAGACCCGCTCGTGACGAACTGACAACCAACGCGGGCATCTCGAAACAATTATTCGGGTAATTGGCGGGCCGCTAAATTCTGGCTAATCCGATCGGATACATCCCATGGTCCAGACCACATACGGAAAGTGACAGCCACCGGTCCGATATTGTGAAATGGAGTCGAGACGCCATCGAGACTCCACCGGTCGGCCCAACTGTGCTAATTTATTTTCTCCACAGAGACGTGAAATGATTCGTGCCGCTACGGGGGAGCCCAGGATGTCGTCTGCCGCCCATTCCGCCACGTCGCAGCCCCGGCGTACCGCGGGTGCGAGCAGCTCGCGAAAGGTGTTGCAACTGCTGCTGTCGTTCACCGAAGGGCGGGCGGAGTCGAGCGTCGCCGAACTGGCCACGCTCATCGGGACACCGGTCGCCACCACGTACCGCTATGTCGCACTCCTCAAGGAACTCCAGCTGCTCGAAGAAGGCAGAGCGGGCCGCTATCGGGTGACGTCGCAGGTGATGCCGCTGGCCAGGGCGGCGCAGCAGGCGAATGACCTCACCAGGCTCGCCAGGCCCGCGATGGAAGAGGCGGCGCGGAAGCTCCACGAGTCGATCATGCTGTTCCAGCAATTCGGTGACACCGCGGTGTGCGCCGAACTGGTGGAAAACGATCCCGGCGTCCGCCCGGTGTTCACCGCGGGTCATTCGATGGCGCTCGGCAGAGGCGCCTCCGGGAAGATGCTGCTGGCGATCTTGCCCGAATATGAGCGCGAGCGGATCGTTTCGAGCATCGCATTGCGGCAGGGCCCGGCTTATCGCGACGAGATCCAGCGCGCGGCACTCAACCGGTACGCGCTCAGCGCGGACGAAGCACCCGACGGCGTCTGGGCCTGCTCGGTGCCGGTGCCCTATTCCGGGCACCGGCCGAGCGTGCTGACCATGGCCGCACCGTCGGCACGGCTCACCGACGAGGCGAAGCGCATCGCGGTGACCACGTTGCAGGTGACCGCGGCGCGCGTGCATTCCGCGGTCTCGTCCTACCCCTGATCCCCCGCGGTGAATTCCGCGATCTCCTCGGCGGAGTAGCCCAGTTCGGCGAGCACCTCCGCGGTGTGCTCGCCGAGCAGCGGCGGTGCCGAGGTGGGCGCGGCCGGGGTGCCGGAGGCCTTCACCGGGAAGCCGGTGCCGCGGTAGGTGCCCACCCCCGCGTGCGGCAGCTCGACGATCTGGTCGCGTTCGGCGGCCCACGGATCGGTGTAGACCTCGTCGATCGTCGCGATCGGGCTCGCCGGGATGCTCGCCGCCTCGAACAGATCGAGCCATTCGGCCGCCGGTTTCCGGCACAGCACGGCGTCGATCATCTTGTTGAGCTGTTCGCGGTGCGCCGCGCGGCTGGCGTTGGTGCGGAACCGCGGATCGTCGGCGATGGTCAGGCCGAGCACGTCGCAGAACCGGTGCCACAGCTTCTCGCTGCCCACCGCGATGATGATCCAGCCGTCGGAAGCCCCGTATGCCTGGTACGGCACGATGCTGGGATGCGCGGACCCCATCCGCTCCGGACGCGGCGCGTCGTAGAAGTACGCGCCTGCCGCGTAAACGTGCCATGCCAGTTGTGAGTCCAAAAGGGACACATCGAGGTACTGGCCCCTGCCGGTGGTGTGCCGTGCCTGCAACGCCATGAGCACCCCGATGATCGCCCAGGTGCCCGCGTTCAGGTCGGCGACGGGGAGGCCGACCTTCGCCGGTGCGCCGTCGGGCTCACCGGTCAGGCCCATCACGCCGCCCATCGCCTGCGCGACGAGGTCGTAGCCAGGTCGGTCGCGGTACCGGCCGGTCTGCCCGAACCCGGTGATGGACACGTGGATCAGGCGCGGGTTCAGCTCGGACAGCTCCGCGTAGCCGAGGCCCCACTTCTCCAGCGTGCCCGGCCGGAAGTTCTCCACCAGCACGTCGGATCCGGCGACGAGCCTGCGCACCGCGTCCCGCCCGCGCTCGCTCTTGAGGTCGAGCACGATGCCGCGCTTGTTCCGGTTGGCCGCGAGGAAGTAGACCGCCTCGCCGGTTTCCCCGACGAACGGCGGGCCCCACATGCGGGTGTCGTCGCCGTGCCCCGGCGGTTCGACCTTGATCACGTCGGCACCCATCTCGCCGAGGTACTGCGTGCAGTACGGCCCGGCGAGGATGCGGGACAGGTCGAGCACCCGCAGGCCTTCGAGCGGTCGCATCCGCCCTCCTTCACTTCTCGGCTGCCTCCCAGGCTATTGGTCGCCGTGAGCGTCGTTAGACCGGACGG
Organism: Amycolatopsis minnesotensis; assembly: GCF_039529815.1. Classification (NCBI taxonomy): domain Bacteria; kingdom Bacillati; phylum Actinomycetota; class Actinomycetes; order Pseudonocardiales; family Pseudonocardiaceae; genus Amycolatopsis; species Amycolatopsis minnesotensis. The sequence goes on from NZ_BAAANN010000013.1 coordinate 29,585, forward strand.
AGCATTGACCGCTGACGCGCGATCGTGTTGATTGTTGAGTGAGTTTGTGCAAATTCGTGCAAAGCAGCACGCTCTGGAGGGTTCATGCGCCGCTTCGCCGCAGTCCTGGCCGCCGCCACCGCTGCGGCCACCGCCTTCACCGCCCCCGCGCTCGCCACGACCGTGCCCGCGCCACCAGGCACTCCGGCACCATCGACCGAGCCACTCGGCTCGTCACCGCCGATGGCCTGGAACAGCTGGAACAAGTTCGGATGCAACATCAACGAACAGCTCATCCGGGAAACCGCCGACGCGATGGTGGGCTCCGGTCTCCGCGACGCCGGCTACCGGTACCTCAACCTGGACGACTGCTGGGCCGAATCCGACCGCGACGCGGCGGGAAGGCTGGTGCCGAGCGCGAAGCACTTCCCCAGCGGTATCAAGGCGCTGGCGGACTACGTCCACGGCAAGGGCCTCAAACTCGGCATCTACACCAGCGCGGGCACGCGGACCTGCGCGGACACCATGCCCGGCGCGCTCGACCACGAAAAGGACGACGCGCAATCGTTTGCGGACTGGGGCGTCGACTACCTCAAGTACGATAACTGCAACAACCAGGGCAGGCCCGCGATCGAGCGGTACCGCGCGATGGGCGACGCGCTGAAGGCCACCGGCAGGCCGATCGTCTACGCGCTGTGCGAATGGGGCGAGAACAAGCCGTGGGAATGGGGCCGTGACGTCGGCGCGCAACTGTGGCGCACCACCGGCGACATCAGCGACAACTGGTCGAGCATGACCGGCATCCTCGACCGGCAGGCCGGCCTCGAGGCGTACTCGGGCCCGTCCGCGTGGAACGACCCGGACATGCTCGAAGTCGGCAACGGCGGCATGACGACGGACGAGTACCGCGCGCACTTCGCGTTGTGGGCGCTGCTGAACGCGCCTCTGATCGCGGGCAACGACCTCCGTTCGATGGACGAGACCACGAAGAAGATCCTGCTCAACGCCGACCTGATCGCGGTGGACCAGGACTGGGGCGGCAAGCAGGGGCACAAGGTCCGCGACGACGGTGACGCGGAGGTGTGGGCGAAGCCGATGTCCGACGGGTCCGCGGCGGTGGTGCTGTTCAACCGGGGTGGCACGGCGACGACGATCACGAGCGGCGCGGCCGAGGCCGGGCTGGGGCATGCGGTGGACTACCGGCTGCGCGATCTGTGGAGCGGCGCCGAATCCGAGACCACCGGCACGATCCGCGCGGCCGTCCCGCCGCACGGCGCGGCGGTCTACCGGGTGTGGCCGCAGCGCGTCCCGCAGGCGGCGCCGCACGGCACGCTTTCCTTGCAGGCCCCCGAATTCGCGGACAGGGCACAACCGTTCACCACGACGCTGACGCTGGCGAACGACGGCACCACCCCGTTGCTGGCCGGATCCGTGCGGCTCACCGCGCCCGGCGGCTGGGCGGTCGACGGCCGGACCGACGCGTTCTTCCCCGTTGTCGCACCGGGGAAGTCGTGGCAGCGTTCGTGGACCGTGCGGCCGAAGGCGCCTGCCGGGGAGAAGATCGCGCTCACCGCGCAGACGCACTACGCGACCGCGTGGGGTGCGCGGAAACTGGACGCCACCACCACGGCGACCGTGGCGACCGCGCCGTCGCCCGGCGTCACCGCGCTCTCGAAGGCGGCTTGGGTATCGGCGGAAAACGGTTACGGGCCGGTCGAACGCGGCACCAGCAACGGCGAGGACAAGGCGGGCGACGGGCATCGGATGGTCATCGGCGGCACCGTCTACGACGACGGCCTCGGCGTGCACGCGCCGTCACGCGTCCGGTTCTACCTCGGCGGGAAGTGCACGTCGTTCTCGTCGGCGGCCGGGGTGGACATGGAGAAGGCCAAGGGCAGCGCGACCTTCGGCGTTCTCGGCGACGGCAAGCGGCTCGCGGGGACCGGCGTCCTGCGCGCCGGGCAGCCCGCGCGGGCGCTCGAAGCGAACCTCACCGGGGTCCGGGTGCTCGAACTGGCGGTGACCGACGGCGGTGACGGCGTCGACTCCGATCACGCCGACTGGGCGGACGCGCGGATCACCTGCTGACCGGGCGCGCGGCAGCGTGTTCGATGACGGCCCAAGCGGCGGCGGCGTCCTGCACCCCGACGCCCGTGCTGTTGTAGAACACGATGTCGCGGTCGCGCACGCGTGCCGTGGCCTTGCCGAGCAGGACATCGCCGAGCTGCACGATGTCCTGTTCGCGCAGCACACCGGCGGCCAGCGCGTCGATGACCGGGCCCGCGTGCGCGATCGCGGTCGGCGCGTGGTCGACCGTGACGGTGGTGGCCGCCGCGAGCACGGACCGGTCGGCCTCGCGGCGATGCGGTTCGAACGAGCCGACCGCGAGCACCGTGCACCCCGGTGCGAGCTGGGACGCGCGGAGCACGGGTTCCGCGCTGACCGTGCACAGCGCGACCAGATCGGCGTCCTCGACCGCTTGCCCGATCGTCGGAACGGCTTCGACCGCGAACCCGAACTCGGCGTTCAGCTCCGCCGCCGCCGCTCTCCGGCGGCCTTCGTCCCTGCCGAACAACCGGACCCGGCGCAGGCCGCGCACCGCGGCGATCGCGCGCACGTGGGCCTTTCCCTGCGCACCGCAGCCGATCACGGCGAGGTCCCCCGCGTCGGGCTTGGCCAGCACGTCGGCGGCGACCGCGCTGGCGGCCGAGGTCCTGCTCGTGGTCACCGCGGCACCGTCGAGCACCGCGACCGGCTCGCCCGTCTCCGGGTGCAGCACGGTGATCAGGCCGTGGATGCTCGGCAGGCCCCGCGCGGCGTTGCCGGGGTTGAAGCTGACGAACTTGCACACCGGGCCGCTGTCGGGCGACAGCCTCGCCGAGTAGGTGAGCGCGAGCGACCCGTCGGTGCCGCCTTCGACGACGGTTTTCGGCGGCATCACCGCGTCACCCCTGCCGAGCGCGACGAACGCCCTCCGCTGCGATTCGATCGCGACACCGACTCCCAGCGCGGCGTCGACCTCTTCGGCGGAAAAGAATCGTGGCGCGGTCATCGCGTCCTCCGTTCGTAGGCGTCCAGCAGCTGCACCTCGGCCTCACGAAGGTAGACGTCGAGCAGCCGCTCAGCACCATCGTGGTCCCCGCTTTCCAATGCGGTGAGAATTCCTTGGTGCCGCTCGATGAACGGTGCGAAGAACGCGCTGGTGGGTTCGGTGAGCACGAAGAAGAGCCGCGTTTCGGCGAGCACCTGCCGCGCGGTGCCGCTGATCCGCTCGCTGCGGGCCAGATCGGCGACCGCCTGGTGGAAGTGGATGCTCGCGGTCCCGACGTCGCGCCAGTTCCCCTGCGCGGCACCGCCACGGCCGTCGGCGACCGCCCGCGCGACCGCGGCGAGGTCCGCCGCCGGGAGTTCCCCGGCCAGCCGGATCGCGGCGCACTCGATCGCGCGCCGCGTGCGGTACAGGTCGGCGATGTCGGCGGCGGTCAGCTCGCGCACGAACACCCCGCGGTTGAGCTGGTGCACGGTGAGCCGTTCGTGCGCGAGGAGCTGGAACGCCTCGCGCAGGGTGTTGCGGGACACCCCGAGCGCGGCGCCGAGCGCGGGCTCGGAAAGTCTGGTGCCCGGCAGGAACACCCCCTCGGTGATCCGCCTGCGCAGGATGCTCGCGACCCGTTCGGCGGTACCGCTGCGCGCCAGCAGCCCGCGGTCGGCGGCCAGTGTCTCCGCGGCGTCAGTGTCCATGCCCTTGCGTCTACCGGACGCCGAGTTCGAAGTCGAGGCTGTACCGGTTTCCCGGCATCGCGCCCGCCGCCTTCGCGCCGTCGATCGGCAGCACGACCCCGTTGACGAACCGCGATTCGTCACTGGCCAGGAACACCACGGCCTTCGCGACCTCCCACGCCTCGCCGACGCGCGCGGCGGGCGTGCTGGCGACGAGCTGGTGCTGCTTCGCTTCGAACTCCTCGGCCGAGGCGAGCGTGCCGCGCAGCATGTCGGTGTCGATCGCGCCGGGGTTCACCGTGTTGGCGCGGATCCCCTGGTGCGCGTGCGCGACCGCGACGGACTTCATCATGCCGACGAGCGCGTGCTTCGTCGCGTTGTACACCGGGTCGCCCGGCCTGCCCATCACGCCGCCGTTGGAGGAGGTGGTGACGATGCTGCCCGCCGTGCGCTCGATCATGTGCGGCAGCACCGCGCGGGTGCCGAGGAACGCGGCGCGCACGTTGAGCGCGAAGATGTTGTCGAACTCCGCGAGCGTGGTGTCCGCGAGCGGTTTGCCGAGATGGATGCCGACGTTGTTGAACAGCACGTCGATCCGGCCCTGCTCGGCGATGACCTCGCGGACGAACGCGTCCACTTGCGACTCGTCGGTGGCGTCCACTGTGGAGTGCCGGTACCCGTCGATCTCCTCGGCCGGCTCGCGGATGTCGCTCGCGTACACCGTCGCGCCCTCGGCGAGGAACTCCTTGACGGTGGCCAGCCCGATCCCCCTGGCACCGCCGAAGACCACCGCCACCTTGTCCCGCAACCTCGTCATCAGTCTTCCTCTCCTCTGGTCGTCCGCACGATCTCGTAGTCGCCCGGCAACCGGACGAGTGCCTCCGGTGCGCCGGTGTACCGCACCTCGACGCCGTACCGCTCGCGCGCCGCTTCGACGGAGACGTACCCGTCGACGACGTCCGCGAGCACCTCCGCCGGATCCCGTTCCTTCGGGTCGCCGAGGCCACCGCCGCCCGGCAGCACCACGTCGACCTCCGCGCCTTCCGCGAGGGGCACCCTGCGCTTCGGCGGCAGGTCCTCGCCACCGGTCAGCCCGAAGCGGCCCGGCGCGCCGTCCTGTCCACCGTCCACACCGGACGCCGGGTACCGCGTCCGGTCGACGTTCCCGTTGACGCTCCAGGAAACCTCCGGCAGTGCCGCCATCCTGGTGTACTGGCCGAGCCCGCCGCGACGGCGGCCAGGGCCCCCGGAGTCCGTGCGCAACACGCGTTCTCGCTGGATCAGCGGCGCCATCGTCTCGATCACCTCGGCCGGGGTCGACCGCAGTCCACTCGGGAATCCCGTGGTGGCCAGCCCGTCCTTGGTCGCGCGCGCCCCGATCCCGCCGGTCTGGAACACGTTGAGCATGAAGTCGCCGCCGGGGCCGGTGCCGCGCCAGATCAGCATCCACAGCGCGTCCGCGCTCGCCGCCATGGTGGTCTCCGGCACCGCGTGCCGCAGCGCGCCGATCAGCAGCGAGGGCAGGAAGTGCCCGATGAGGTGCCGCGAGGCGACCGGTGCGGGCTCGGCGCAGTTGAGGATCGAGCCCGCGGGCGCGGTCACGCGCACCGGGCGGAACGAACCCGCGTTGTGCGGCACCTGCGGGGAAACAGCCGCCTTGACCGCGAACGACGCGTACGCGCGCGTGTAGTTCAGCACCACGTTGATGCCGTGCCTGCTCTGCGGCGACGAGCCGGTGAAGTCGACGTGGACGTCTTCGCCGCCGACCGTGACGGCCACCCTCAGCACGACCTCCTCGTCGCCGAAGCCGTCGGTGCGCATTTCGTTGGTGTAGGTGCCGTCCGGGATCCGCGCGAGCGCGTCCCGCAGCGCGCGTTCGGACCGGTTCATGATCTCGGCCGCCACGTCGTCGAGCGTTTCGAGCCCGAACTCGGCCAGCAGCCTGACCAGGCTCGCCGCGCCCACCTCGTTTCCGGTGACCTGCGCGTGCAGATCGCCGATCGTCTCCTCCGGGGTGCGCACGTTCGCCCTGATCAGCAGTTCGAGATCGGCGTTGACCGCGCCGGCGCGCAGGAACTTCATGATCGGCAGGCGAAGGCCCTCCTCGAAGACCTCGCCCGCCTCGGCCGAGACGAGCCTGCCGCCGATGTCCGGTGCGTGGCAGCAGGACGCGAACCACGCCACCAGCCTGCCGCGCGCGAACACCGGGGTCGCCACGGTGATGTCGTTGATCTGGCCCGCGGTCTGCCACGGGTCGTTGGTCAGCAGGACGTCGCCGGGTTCCAGCCGCTCCGGCGGGTAGGCGGCGGTGAAGTGGTGCATCCCGGTGGCCATCGCGTTGATGTGCCCGGGGGTGCCGCCGATGGACTGGCCGATCATCTCGCCGCGCGAGTCGAACACCGCGCAGGCGAGGTCGAGCGATTCCCTTACCACGGACGAAAACGCGGTGTTGACGAGCGCGTTCTGCTGTTCGGCGAGGATCGAATGCAGCCTGCTGCCCACGACGCCGACCAGTATCGGGTCCGTCATACCGTCACCTCCAGGCTGGCGTCCTCGCGGACGACGCAGTGCGCACCCGGCGGAACGACCAAAGTGGACTCCCGCTCTTCGACGATGGCAGGGCCGCCGAACCCGTCGCCGGGGCGCAGCACGTACCGGTCGAACACCGGCGTGTCGACAAATCCACCCGCTTCGGGGAAGTAGGCGGCCCTGGTGCCCTTCTTCGCCTCGCCGGTTTCCCCGCCGTGCACCCGTAGTGCCACCTCCGGGGCCGGTCCGCTCGACACCACCCGCCAGTTGAGCACCTCGACTCCCACGTCCGGGCCGGTGCGCCGGTACAGCTCGCGATAGGTGCGGGTGAACGCGGCCACGAGCGGCTTCGGCCAGTCACCGGTGTCCTCGGGCACCTCGACCCTGATCTCGTACCCCTGCCCGGTATAGCGCATCTCCGCGATCCTGCGGTGCCGGACTTCGGCACTGTCCACACCGGACTCGGCGAGCAGCGCTTCGCCTTCGGCCTCCATCTCCGCGAAGAGGGCTTCGGCGGCCGATCCGGTCAGGTCGTCCACCCCGGACCGCGCGGACCGGACGAAGTCGAAGGCGAGCGGCGCGGTGAGGAACCCGAGCGCGCTCATCACCCCGGCCGCGGGCGGGGCCACGACACGCGGTGCGCCGAGCGCCTTCGCCACCCCGGCGCCGTGCACCGGCCCCGCTCCGCCGAAGGCGAACATCGGCAGTTCGGCGGGGTTCTTCCCGCGCTCGACCGCGTGCACGCGCGCCGCGTTGGCCATGTCCTCGTCGACGCTGGCGTGGATGCCGTACGCCGCCTGCTCCACGGAAACCCCGAGCGGGACGGCGATCCTGGTGCGGATCGCCTCGCGTGCCGCGCGCGCGTCCAGGCTCATCGCGCCGCCGAGGAAGTAGCCGGGATCGAGGTAGCCCAGCACGAGATCGGCGTCGGTCACGGTCGGTTCGGTGCCGCCGCGCGAGTAGCACACCGGGCCCGGCTCGGAGCCCGCCGAATCGGGCCCGACGGTCAGCAGGCCCAGCGGGTCGATGCGCGCGATCGACCCGCCGCCGACCCCGATCTCGATCATGTCCGTCACCGGCACCTTGACCGGCAGCCCCGATCCGGGCAGCAGCCGGTACACCCGCCCGATTTCGAACTCGTGCGTCACCAGCGGCGCGCCGCCGGAGATCATGCACAGCTTCGCGGTGGTGCCGCCCATGTCGAACGCGAGGAGATCGGCTTCCCTCGCGCCCGCACCGAACGCGGCCGCCGCGAGGGCGCCACCGGCCGGGCCGGATTCGAGGATCCGGATGGGGTGGCGCGCGGCGGTGTCGACGGTCGCGATCCCGCCGTTGGACAGCATGATGTGCGGTGCGGGCCCGATTCCCGCGCGGTGCAGCCGTTTTTCGAGATCGCGCAGGTACCGCTCGGTGAGGTCCTGTACGTACACGTTCGCCGCCGTCGTCGACGCGCGCTCGAACTCCCGGATCTCGGGCACGACCTCGCTGGAGAGCGCGACCCGCAGGCCGGGGGCGACCTCGCGCAGGATCTCCGCGACGCGGCGTTCGTGGCGGGCGTCGGTGAACGCGTGCAGGAAGCAGACCGCGACCGCCTCGATCCCGCGCACGGCCAGCTCGCGGCCGAGCCTGGCCACGTACTCCTCGTCGAGCGGGGTGTCGACGGTGCCGTCGGCCAGTATCCGCTCCGGCACGTCGAAGCGGAGATGCCGCGGCACCAGCGGTTCCGGCAGTTCGATCAGCAGGTCGTACAGCTCGTACCGGTGCTCTCGGCGCATCTGCAGCACGTCGCGGAACCCCGCGGTGGCCAGCAGCGCGGTCCGCGAGCCCTTGCGCTCGATCAGCGCGTTCGTGACCAGCGTGGTGCCGTGCACGAGCTGCGTGACCGGCCCGGCATCCGCCAGCGTGGCGCGCAGGACCTCTTCGACCGCGCGGGCCGGCTCGTCGTGCGTGGTCAGCACCTTGCCGACGGCCACCACACCCGTCGCGTCGAGCACGCACAGATCGGTGAACGTGCCGCCGATGTCGACGCCGATCCTCACTTGGCCCCCTTCCGGTGCCAGCGGGGCGAGGTGTTCACCGGCGGCCGCAGCGCCGCGCCGACGACCAGCACGTTCGGCCCGGCGGCGGCGGTCAGCTCCGTCCACTTCGCACGGAACTCGGCGCCGAACCCTTCGACGCGTCCGGCGGGGATGCCGAAACTCCTCGCCAGCGCGACGAAATCCGGGGTGTCCAGGTCGACGCCCCGATGGGCGACGCCCTCCTGGTCCTGGTCGAACCGCAGCATCCCGTAGCCGCCGTCGTCGACGACGAGGACGGTCAGCGGCAGCCGCTCCTGCGCGAGCGTGGCCAGATCGCCGCAGCCGTAGAGGAACCCGCCGTCGCCGGTGACGCACACCGTCCTGGCACCCGACGCGGCGGCGCCGAGCGAGGCGGGGAAGCCGAATCCGAGCGTGCCCCAGCCCATCGGGTAGACGAAGGTGCGCGGCTCGCGCACGCGGTGGAACCCGCCCGCCCAGTACCCGGCGACGCACATGTCGGCGACCACGACCGTGCCGGGGTCCAGTTCGGCGAGCGCGTCGAGGAAGACCGCCGCCTGCGGTTCCTCGGTCTCGATCCGGTGCCGCACCTGGCTTTTCAGGTCGTCGAGCGGCGGCGGCGCCTTTCTCGGCAGACCTTCGGCGAGCCGCGCGGTCACCTCGCGAGCGTCTCCGACGAGCGTGAGATCGGGCGGGTAGTTCTTCGCGGCGTCCTCCGCGTCGATGTTCACCACGAGCAACTTCGGCGGAGGCGGCATGAGCCAGTTCTGCGTCATCAGGCCGTCGAAGTCGGTGCCGATCCCGAGCACGACGTCGGCCCTGTCCCACAGCGCGCCGACCTCGGGAGCGTGCACCGGATTCGGCGCCAGGCACGGATGGGCCTGGCCGAGCAGCCCGCGCGCGGCGAACGTGGTGACGACCGGCGCGCCGAGCCGCTCCGCGAGCGCGCCGATCTCGGCACCCGCGCCCGCACGCAACGCGCCGCCGCCCGCCCAGACGAGCGGGCGCTCGGCCGCCGCGAGCGACTCCCGTGCCCGCTGGATGTCCACTTCGGACGGAACGGGCAGCGGCTCCGGTACCGGTACCGCGCCGATCTCCCCCGCCGGTTTCCGGAGCAGGTCGGTCGGGATGCCGACGTAGACGGGGCCGCTCTGCGGGCGCAGCGCGAGCGCGGCCGCTTCGAGGACCACCGCCGCGATCTCGTCGGCGGTACCGGCGGTGAACGTCCCCTTCGTCACGGGTTCGAACAGCGCGGCCTGGTCGCTCGTCTCGTGCAGGACTCCGCGCACCACACCGGGTTTGCGCAGCGTGGACGGGATGTCCGTGGCGATCACCAGCACCGGCGATCCCGAAGCCTGCGCCTCGCCGACGGCGCCGAGCGTGTTCGCCGCACCCGGGCCGGTGGTCACCAGTGCGACGCCGAGCTTCCCGGTCGCCCTCGCGTACCCGTCCGCGGCGTACCCGGCGGTCTGCTCGTGGCGGACGCCGATCAGCCTTCGCCCGGCGAGCGCCTCCCAGACCGGCAGGTTGTGCACACCGGGGAGCCCGAAGGCGACCTCCACCCCGAGCGTCGCCAGTGCGTCCGCCAGCCGATCGGCACCCGTTTTCGTCACCGGGGAGACGGTACCGAATCGTTCAACGATCCAGCAATAGCAGTTCAGACGATGTTGTGCTCGGACGCCGTCAGGGTCCGTTCGGCGAACCGGCGGACGTCCAGGTCGGCGACGTCGATGGCGGGCGCCCTGCCGAGGAACAGGTCCCGCATGACCGGCCCGATCGCGGGCCCCATCTGGAAGCCGTGCCCGGAAAACCCGGTGGCGTAGAGGAACCGCGACACCCCGGCGGCCTCGCCGACGATCTGGTTGTGGTCCGGTGTCATCTCGTACAGCCCAGCCCACGCGGTCTTGACCCCGGCGTCGAGCACGGACGGGACGCGGCGCTGCGCCAGCTCGGCGAGCCGCGGCAGCCAGGTCCCCGCTTCGTAGCGGGTGTCGAACCCCGGCCGGGCGAAGGGATCGGGGAACGACATCGCCAGCCCGTCGCCCTCGCGGTGGAAGTAGAACGCGGACGGCATCTCCACGGTCAGCGGCACCGAATCCGGTATCCCGGCGACCGGGCCGGTGCACACCACCTGCCGCCGGTGCGGTTCGACCGGCAGGTCCACGCCCGCGAACGCGCCGACCGCCCGCGACCACGCACCCGCCGCGCACAGCACGGCCGAGGTGCGCACCCGCCCCGCCGACGTGCGCACGCCGGTGATCTCGTCGCCGTCGCGGTCGATGCCGTCCACCGTCACGCCGGTGCACAGCGTGGCGCCGTGCGATCGCGCCGCACGCGCGTACCCCTGAACGGCCGAGTCCGGTGTCGCCTTCGCGTCACCCGGTGACCACACCGCGGCCAGCACGCCGTCGATGTCGATCAGCGGCGACACCCGTTTGGCCTCCGCGGCGTCGACGAGTCCGCTGTGGACACCGTAGGAGTTCTGCAGCGCGACCCCGCGCTCGAACTCGGGCAGCTCGGCCGGATCGGTGACCAGGTACAGGTAGCCGTCGCGGCGGAAGTCGATCTCGGTGCCGTACCGGTTCGCGAAGGCCGCGTACTCTTCGAGCCCGGCCAGGCCGAGTTCGATGTTGACCCTGCTGGTGAACGACGACCTGATCCCGCCGGCCGCCTTCGCCGTCGACCCGCCGCCGAGCGGTCCCCGTTCGACGAGCACGACGTCCACACCGGACTCGGCGAGCCGGTGGGCGCAGCTCACGCCGATGATCCCGCCGCCGACGACAACGATGTCCGCGGCCGCGGGAAGGGTCGTCATCGCGGGTCGATCTCCTCTGCCGTCGGTGGCGGACCGGGCGGCGTGCCGTCCCCGAAGGGCCTGCCGCCGAGCGACTCGCGGCCGTGCGGGCTCGCCCAGCCCGACAGGTCCGGGCCCGCCGGCACGATCCGCGTCGGGTTGACCTGCTCGTGCACCTGGTAATAGTGGCGCTTGATGTGGTCGAAGTCGACGGTGTCGCCGAAGCCCGGAGTCTGGTACAAATCGCGCGCGTAGGCCCACAGCACCGGCATTTCCGCGACTTTTTCCCGGTTGCACTTGAAATGCCCGTGGTAGACCGGGTCGAACCGGACGAGCGTGGTGAACAGCCGGATATCGGCCTCGGTGATGGTGTCGCCGACGAGGAAGCGCTGCTTCTCCAGCCGCGCCGACAGTTCGTCCAGCTTGGCGAACAGGCGCCGGTAGGCGTCATCGTAAGCGGCCTGTTTCGCCGCGAAACCCGCTTCGTAGACGGCCGCGTTCACGTCGGCGTGCACACCGCGGTTGACCTCGTCGATCTCGTCGCGCAGCCGTTCGGGATACAGCTCGGGCGCGCCTTCGCGGTGGTGCGCCGTCCATTCGGTGGACAAGTCGAGGGTGATCTGCGGATAGTCGTTGGTGACGAGCTTCCCGCTCGGCACGTCGACGACCGCGGGCACGCTGATCCCGCCGTCGTAGTCCGGTTCCGCGGCGAAGTACGCCTCGGCGAGGTACTTGATCCCGAGCACCGGGTCCCGGTCACCGGGATCGAGGGTGAAGCGCCAGCTCTTCTCGTCCTGGATCGGGTCCGCGACGGCGACCGGAAGCGCTTGCTCCAGCCCGAGCAGGCGGCGCACGATCAACCCGCGGCTGGCCCACGGGCAGGCACGGCTCACCACCAGCCGGTAGCGGCCGGGCTCGACCGGCCAGCCGTCGCGGCCGTCGGCGGTGATGCGCGCGTCGAAATGGTTGGCGGAGCGGTGGAACTCGCCGGTGTCCGGATCGGTCGGGATGGTCATGCCCCCGACGATAGGCGCGGTTCCCGCGTTTCGCTTTCCCGTATGGAGCAGCGGGCTTTCTCCCCGCGCCGACTCTGTGCTTAGACTCTGGCACTCGGCGTGCAGACGCGGGCCCGACGAAGGACTACGAGGTGGTTTCCATGCCCCTGATGCCCGTGACCGACTCGATGTTCCTGCTGGTGGAGACCCGCGAACATCCGATGCACGTCGGCGGTCTCGAACTGTTCGAGAAACCGGAAGGCGCGGGCCCGAACTACCTGAGCGAGCTTCGGCAGCGGCTGCGCGAGGACACGAACATGCGCTCGATCTTCCGCCGCAGGCCCGCGAACCCGGTCAACACCGCGGGTCACCTCGCCTGGTCGGACGACACCGATCTCGACATCGACTACCACTTCCGGCACTCCGCGCTGCCCCAGCCCGGCCGGATCAGGGAACTGCTCGAACTGACCTCGCGCTGGCACGGCACGCTGCTCGACCGGCACCGGCCGCTGTGGGAGATCCACCTCATCGAAGGCCTGCAGGACGACCGGTTCGCGATCTACAGCAAGATCCACCACGCGCTGCTCGACGGCGTTTCCGCGCTGCGGCACCTGCAGGGCACGCTCAGCGACGACCCGGACGACCTCGACTGCCCGCCGCCGTGGGGCTCGCGCGCGGTCAACGGCCACCGGAACGGGCGAGCGCCGCAGCCGTGGTTCAAGACCGCGGGCAAGACGCTGAACCAGCTCGCCGGGATCGCGCCCGCCGCGTACAAGGTGGCGAACGAGGCGTTCCGCGAGCACACGCTGACCCTGCCGATGCAGGCGCCGAAGACGATGCTGAACGTGCCGATCGGCGGCGCGCGCCGGTTCGCCGCGCAGTCCTGGTCGCTCGAACGCGTGCGCGCCGTCGCCACCGCGGCCGGGGTTTCGCGCAACGACGTCGTGCTGGCCATGTGCTCCGGCGCGCTGCGCGACTACCTGATCGAACAGCGCGCGCTGCCGGACGCCGCGATGACCGCGATGGTCCCGGTGTCGCTGCGGGCCAAGACGGACAACGGCGAAGCCGGGGGCAACAACATCGGCGCGCTGCTGTGCAACCTCGGCACCGACAAGGCCGACCCCGCCGACCGGCTCGCGGTGATCCACAAGTCGATGCGCGACGGCAAGCGGATGTTCAAGCAGCTCACCCCGTTGCAGGTGCTGCTGCTCTCGGGCATCAACGTCGCCGCGCTCGGCGCGTCCCCGATCCCCGGCGTCGTCAACAGCACCAAGCCGCCGTTCAACCTGGTGATCTCGAACGTGCCGGGGCCGCGGTCCCAGATGTACTGGAACGGCGCCCGCCTCGACGGCATCTACCCCGCGTCGGTCCTGCTCGACGGGCAGGCGCTGAACATCACGCTCACCAGCAACGGCGACAATCTCGACTTCGGCATCACCGGGTGCCGCCGCAGCGTCCCGCACCTGCAGCGCATCCTCACCCACCTGGACACCGCGCTCGCCGAACTCGAATTCGCCACCCGCTGACACTTCCGTTCGCGGTGTCCCGAAGGTGACCTTCGGGACACCGCGAACGGGAGTGTCCAAAAAGGACAACAGCGTCAGTTGCCGTCGGCGGCACAGAGGGCGCCGGGCGTCACGATCCACAGCTTCCCCGGTACTTTCCCGATTACACTCGGTGTCGCGTCCGAAGTGGACCACTGGTTCACCGGGTTCGCCATACCCGGCGCGGAGCACTTTCCCTCGCACGGGGCCGGCCGTAGTTCTTGCCCGCTTCGATCTTGTTCAGCTCGTCGAAGGCACCTTCTCCGCCCCGTCGATCTCGCGGACCTTCTTCGAGTCCTTCTCGGCGAACACGGCGGTGCCGTCCGGGAGGAAGCCGACGGACCATGCCTCCCGCAGGCCGCTCGCGACCTTCTCCGGCGCGGCGGCGGGTGACCCCGGCGCGGCCGACGCCATCGAAGGGGCCACCTGGACGCGGCCAACCACCTCTGGCGCCGGAGTGGGCACCACCTTCTGGGCGTACGGAACATCGTACATCAGATCTATTACGACTCCGTTAGGTAACATATTTTACAAAGGATTGGACCAGACCAGCGAATCTAGCGCAAGCGAGCCGCGAACTTCGTTTCCGCTATGGATATCCGGGCACAGGTGCTTCTACTGTCGACCTGCCCCATCCGGCCCTTTGGGTGACGGCGATGCGTCGTGCCGTCAGTGATCCGAGGAGTGCACATGAAGGAAACCCAGGTCGAGGTCTGGACCACCCCGGACTTCGTGGAGTACGAGACCCCCATGGAAGTCACCGCGTACGCGGCTCGCATGGAGGACTAGGAGTGCGAGGTGGAGGGCCGCCCGCCCGGTCCTCCACCTTCCCCGCGAACGCCGGTCGAGGAGGACACCGTGACCGCTGTACCGCTCAAGGAAACTGCTCCGCTCAGTGAAACCGAGTTCGTCGCCGCGCTGCGAGGGCTGTCCCACCGGTACTGGGGAACGCATCCCTTCCACCACCGCCTGCACGACGGCGACCTCGACGAGCGCGAACTGAAGATCTGGGCCGCGAACCGCTGGTACTACCAGTGCGTGCTCCCGCGGAAGGACGCGGCGATCATCAGCAACTGCCCGGTACCGGAGATCCGGCGGCACTGGCTCGACCGGATCGTCTACCACGACGGCACCGCCCGCGACGGTGAAGGCGGTATCGAACGCTGGCTGCGCCTGTGCCAAGCGGTCGGCCTGACCCGCGAAGAAGTGCTCGACGAGCGCCACCTCGTTCCCGGCGTGCGGTTCGCCGTCGACGCCTACGTCGACTTCGCGAGGACCAAACCGTGGGTGGAGGCGGTCGCGTCCGGGCTGACCGAAATGTTCGCGGGCCACCTCATGCGCCGCCGGGTGAGCGACATGCTGGCGAACTACGCGTGGATCCGCGCCGAAGACCTCGCCTACTTCACCGACCGGATCGATGCCGTCTCCGGTGCAGGACAGGCCACAGTGGACATAGTCGTGCGGTATTCGGTCACCCGGGCCCAGCAGGAGGCCGCGATCGCCGCGCTCTCCTTCAAGTGCGACGTGCTGTGGTCCATCCTGGACGCGGTCGAGCGCGCGTGCGAAAAGGACTGATCATGGCGAAACCCAAGCTGCGCAACGGAGTCCGGCTCACCTACGACCGGACGAGGCAGACCCACGTGCTGTTGTTCCCCGAGGGCGTGCTGGTGCCCAACGCGACCGCCGCCGCGGTGCTCGGGCTCTGCGACGGCGAAGCCACCGTCGAGGAGATCACCGCCTCGCTCGGCGAGCGGTACTCCGGGGTGCGCGCGCAGGAAGTCGTTGACGTACTGGAAAAGCTGGCCGACCGGCAGGTGCTCCGATGGACGTGACCGAACCGCCGCTCGGCCTGCTCGCCGAGCTGACCCACCGCTGCCCGCTGCACTGCCCCTACTGCTCGAACCCGCTCGAACTGCTCGCCCGTGACGCCGAGCTGGGCACCGTGGACTGGCTGTCCATCCTGACCCAGGCACGTGATCTCGGTGTGCTCCAGG
This sequence comes from Amycolatopsis minnesotensis, assembly GCF_039529815.1. Lineage (NCBI taxonomy): Bacteria > Bacillati > Actinomycetota > Actinomycetes > Pseudonocardiales > Pseudonocardiaceae > Amycolatopsis > Amycolatopsis minnesotensis. Next base: position 45,176 of record NZ_BAAANN010000013.1, read on the forward strand.
TCCACATGTCCGGCGGGGAACCGTTGGCGCGCCCCGATCTCCCCCGTCTCGTCGAGCACGCGACCGGCCTCGGCTGCTACGTCAACCTCGTCACGAGCGGGCTCGGGCTCACCGATGCCCGGCTCGCCGATCTCGCCCGCCGCGGCATCGCGCACGTCCAGCTGTCCGTGCAGGGCGCCGACGCCGAGCGCGCCGACCGGCTCGCCGGCGCCAAGGCGTTCCACCACAAGGTCAGGGCGGCCGCGCTGGTCAAGGCCCACGACCTCCCGCTGAGCGTGAACGCGGTGCTGCACCGGCGGAACCACGACCAGCTCGCCGGGATCATCGCGCTCGCCGAGGAAATGGGAGCCGACCGGCTCGAACTGGCGAACACGCAGTACTACGGCTGGGCCCTGCGCAACCGCGACGCGCTGATGCCGACCCCGGACCAGCTCGCGGCCGCCGAACCGATCGTGCGGGCCGCGGCCGAACGGCTGCGCGGGCGGATGGAGATCATCTACGTCGTCGCCGACTACTACGAGCCGTACCCGAAACCGTGCATGTACGGCTGGGGCGCGCGGCAGCTGACCGTCGCACCGAACGGCGACGTGCTCCCCTGCCCGGCGGCGACCGCGATCACCACCCTCGACCTCGACAACGTCACCGAGCGGCCGCTCGCGGAGATCTGGTACGACTCGAGCTCGTTCAACGCCTACCGCGGCGAGGACTGGATGCGCGAGCCGTGCCGCACGTGCGACCGCCGCGGACTCGACCACGGCGGCTGCCGGTGCCAGGCGTTCCTGCTCACCGGTGACGCGGCGGCGACGGACCCGGTGTGCTCCCGCTCGCCGGATCGCGGCGCCGTCGATCTCGTCCTCGCCGCGCCAAGGACCGAACCAGCGCTGGTCATGCGGCATCCGGAGGTCACGCGATGAAGGTGGCACTGCTCGGCACCGCGGCGGGCGGCGGCTTTCCCCAGTGGAACTGCGCGTGCGCGTTGTGCCTGAGCGAGGCGGCGCCGCGCACGCAGGACTGCCTCGCGGTCAGCGCCGACGGCAGGGGCTGGTACCTGGTCAACGCCTCCCCGGACATCAGGGCACAGGTACTGGCGGCCCCGGAGCTGGCGCCCGGCCCCGGCCCGAGGGAAACCCCGCTGCGCGGCGCTTTCCTCACCGACGGCGAACTCGATCACGCACTGGGCCTGCTGATGCTGCGGGAAGGCGCCGGCCTGACCGTGTGGGCGCCCGCCGCCGTGCTTCATGCGACGCGCCATGCGCTGCCGATGCAGGCCGTCGTGGCCGGGTACGGCGACTGGACGTGGCGCCCGCTCGCCTCCGGCGCGGTGATCGACGGCCTGCGGGTGTCGGTGCTGCCGGTCAGCAGCAAACGCCCCAGGTACGCCGCGTCGTCCACAGTGGACGGCCCATGGGTGGTGGCGTACCGGTTCGACGACCCGGCGACCGGCGGCTCACTGGTGTACGCACCGTGCCTGGCGTCGTGGCCGCCCGGTTTCGACCACTTCGTGCGCGGCGCGAGCTACGTACTGCTCGACGGAACGTTCTACGGCGGCGGCGAAATGTCCGGGGCCACCGGCTCGCCCGCCGACGGCGCCCAGCGCGCGATGGGCCACCTGCCGGTCGCCGGGACGGACGGCAGCCTGACCCGGATCCGGCGGCACCTGGCCGCCGCGCCGGGGCAGCGCTGGGCCTACACGCACCTGAACAACACGAATCCCTTGGTGGACCACGACTCCGCGGAGTACAAGGAGGTCCTCGCCACCGGTGTCGACCTCCCGCGCGACGGGACCGTGCTCACGCTGTGACGGGCCTCCGGCCCGGAAGGCCCGTCACACGGTGCTGACCGGGTGCCGCCGATCAAGCCACGCCTTCCGGGCTGGCGCCGTCGACCTGCACGCCCTTGGCGGTGATCCGCTCGATCTCGGCCAGGTCCTCCGCCGACAGGTCGAGGTCCGCGGCGGCGAGGCTGTCCTCGATGTTCTTCGGCTTGCGCGCGCCGACGATCGCGACGTGCACGCCGGGCCGCGCGAGCACCCACGCGATCGCCACCTGGCTCACCGTGGCGCCCCTGGCCTTGGCGAACTCGGCCAGTTCGGCGACGGCCTCGACGTTGCGGCGCAGGCTGTCGCCCTGGAACGCGGTCGCCTTCGAACGCCAGTCGCTCGCCTCGAACGTGGCGTCCGCGGTGAGCGAGCCGGTGAGCAGCCCGCTGCCGAGCGGGCTGTAGGCCAGCACGCCGATGTCGTGCTCCCTGGCGTAGGGCAGCGGGTCGGTTTCGATGGCGCGGCGGAACAGGTGGTACGGCGGCTGCAGCGTCTCGACCGGCCGCGTGCGGTCGAAGTCGGCGAGCTGCGCGGCGTCGTAGTTCGACACCCCGGCGTGGCGGATCTTGCCCGCGTCGACCAGTTCCTGCAGCACCCCCGCGGTCTCCTCCGCCGGGGTGTCCGCGTCGGGCCAGTGCACCTGGTACAGGTCGATGTGGTCGAGCCCGAGGTACTCGAGGCTCTCGTCGACGCCCTTGCGGATCCAGTCCCGGCCCGCGTCGCGCGGCCGCTCGCCACCGGGGTTGATCCCGCCCTTGGTGGCGATCACCAGGCTGTCGCGGTCCCGCTTCAGCTCGTCGCGGAGGGCCTTGCCGAGCAGGGCCTCCGACTTGCCGAACCCGTATGCCTGTGCCGTGTCGAAGAAGTTGACGCCGAGTTCCCTGGCGTGCTGGATGGCCGAGATGGCGGTCTGCTCGTCGAACGAGCCCCAGTCACCGCCGAGCTGCCAGGTCCCGAAGGCGATCCTCGAGACGTCGAGGCCGCTCTTGCCCAAAGTCGTCCTACGCATGCCTCCAGCACACCACAGGCTCTGGATCGATGCATCCGGCGGTTCCGGTCAGCGGAGCACTCCGGCGGGGCGATCGACCGGCCACGGGCGGATCTCCTCCAGCAGCTTCGCCACCGCGAGCACGAGATCGTCCGAGTGCCGCGGCCCGACGATCTGCAGCCCGACCGGGAGCCCGCTTTCGGTGAACCCGGCGGGCACGCTGATCGCGGGCTGCTGGGTCATGTTGAACGGGTAGCTGAACGGCGTCCACTCCGGCCAGCCGCTCATCCCGCTGCCCGGCGGCACGTCGACGCCGGCCTCGAACGGCGCGATCGGCATGGTCGGGGTGATCAGCACGTCGTAGCGGGTGTGGAACTCGCCCATGTGGATCCCGAGCGCGGCACGCTCCGCGTTCGCGCCGAGGTAGTCGCTCGCGGAGTAGGTGAGGCCCTGTTCCCACACCTTCCGCAGGCCGGGGTCGATGACCTCCGCCGAACCGGCCGGGAAGCTGTCCAGCCACTTCGCCGCGCCGGTCGACCACAGCACGTCGAAGGCGTCCTTCGGGTCGCTGAACCCGGGCGCGGTCTCGGTGACGTTCAGCCCGGCCTCGGTGAGCGCGGCGACCGCGGAGGTCACGATCTTCGCGATCTCGGGGTCGACCTTGACGTAGCCGAGGTCGGGCGAGAACGCGGCGTTGATCCCGCGCACGTCGCGGCGGACGGCCGACCGGTAGTCGCCGGCGAGCGGCGGAAGTGCCGCGGGATCGCGGAAGTCGGCCAGCGCGAGCACGTCGAGCAGGAGCGCGATGTCGTCGACCGAGCGCGCCATCGGCCCCGCGTGCGCGAGCGCGCCGAACGGGCTCGCCGGGTAGAGCGGGATGCGGCCGTGCGTCGGCTTGAGCCCGACGATGCCGCAGAACGACGCCGGGATCCGCACCGAGCCACCGCCGTCGGTGCCCACCGACAGCTCACCCATCCCGGCCGCGACCGCGGCGGCGCTGCCGCCGCTCGACCCGCCCGCGGTGCGGGTGGTGTCCCACGGGTTGCGGGTGATCCCGGTGAGCGGGTTGTCCGTGACGCCCTTCCAGCCGAGCTCCGGTGTCGTGGTCTTGCCCAGCAGCACCAGCCCGTTCTCGCGCAGCCGCGCGGTGACCGGGCTGTCCACCTCCCACGGCTGGTCGGGGTCGATCGCCTTCGAGCCCCGCAGCGTCGGCCAGCCCTGGGTGAGGAACATGTCCTTGATCGAGGTGGGCACGCCGTCGAGCCAGCCGATCGGGTTGCCCTGCCGCCAGCGTTCCTCCGAGCCCTTGGCCTGTTCGAGCGCCGCCTCCGCGTCGACGAGGCAGTACGCGTTGCACTCCCCGTCGCGTTCCTCGATCGCCTTCAGCGCCGCCTGCGTCGCCTCGACCGGCGACAGTTCGCCCGTCGAGTACGCGGCGACGAGTTCACTCGCGGTCAGCAGGGTGCCGGTGTTGGCAGGCATTGGTCTCCTTGTTCGCCGGTTCGCCCGGTTGGCTGGTCCGTCAACGGTCGCTCGCGTCAGGGCGCGGAGGGTACGTAACCCAGGCTCTTGTCCACGACATTACGAAGCGGCTGGCCCTCGCGCCACCGCTGGAAGTTGTCCGCGAACACCTCGACGAGGGTGTTGCGCCAGCCGACGAAGTCACCCGACATGTGCGGCGACACCAGCACCTCCGACATCGTCCACAGTGGACTGTCGGTGGGCAGCGGCTCGGTCTCGAACACGTCCAGCGCGGCACCGGCGAGCTGCCCGTCCCGCAGCGCCGTGACGAGGTCCCCGGTCACCACCAGCTCGCCGCGGCCGACGTTGACGAACCGCGCGGACGGCTTCATCGCCGCGAACGCCGCGGCGTCGAACATGCCCTTGGTCTGCTCGGTCAGCGGCGCCACCGCCACCACGTAGTCGAACTCGGGCAGGTGCCCGGCGAGCGTCCCCGAGGCGTGGACGGTGCCGAAGTCGGGATCGTCCTCGCGAGCCCGCCGCCCCGCGCCGGACACCCGCAGGCCCGCCGCCCGCAGCAGCCGCGCGATCGACCTGCCGATCGGGCCGGTGCCGACGACGATCGCCCGCTTGCCCTGGATCCGCTCGCTTTCCCTGTGCAGCCAACGGTTTTCCCGCTGCAGGTCGAGCGAGCGCGCGATCCCCTTCGCGAAGGTCAGGATCACGCCGAGCACGTACTCGGCGATCGAGTCGTCGAACACGCCGCGCGAGTTGGTCAGCACGACGTCGCTGTCCACCAGTCCGGGGAACAGCACGGGATCGACCCCCGCGCTCGCGATGTGCAGCCAGCGCAGCCGATCCGCGGCGTGCCACGCACCGGGAACCGCGGTGGACAGGAAGTCGTAGACGAACAGCGCGTCGGCCCCGGCGAGCGCACCGGCCAGGCCGTCGGCGCCGGTGTACCGAACTTCCGCGGCTTGTTCGATGCTGTGCATGTCCGGCGGGTGCTTGTCGCCGCACAGCACCGCCAGCACCGGAGAATCCGTGCCGATCACATTGACACGGTATGAGTCGGTCGTATGATTGTCAACAATCCGAGGAGCCACCCCGGAGGCACTCCTTCCACATCGTTCGCCGGAGGCTGGAGCCTTGGATTTTTCGCTGCCCGAGTTCGAAGGGCCGCTCGCCCAGCGCGGGATCGGCGTGATCGCGCCGTTCGACCTCGCACTGGAGCGCGAGCTGTGGCGCTGGGTGCCGATGGAGGTCTCGCTGCACCTCGCGCGCACCCCGTACGAACCCGTTCCGGTGAGCATGGAGATGGCGCAGCTGGTCAGCAACAGCGCGCACCTCGCCACCGCCACCCGCGACGTGCTGCACGTCGAACCGGAGGTGGTCGCCTACCTGTGCACCTCGGGCAGCTTCGTCAACGGCGTCGACTACGAACGGTCGCTCACGAAGGCGATCTGCGACGCGGGCGCGCCGGACGCGGTGACCACCTCGGGCGCGCTCGCCGAGGTGCTGCAGCAGCTCGACAGCAGGCGCGTCGCGGTGATCACCCCCTACGACGCCGACCTCACCGGCAGCCTGCACCGGTTCCTCGCCGAACTCGGCGTCGACACCGTGGCGAGCGAGCACCTCGGGCTCGGCGGCGGCATCTGGAAGGTCAGCTACCGCACGATCGCCGAACGGATCCTGAAGGCCGACCACCCCGACGCCGAAGCGATCTTCGTCAGCTGCACCAACCTCCCCACCTACGACCTCATCGAGCCGCTCGAGACCGCGCTCGGCAAACCCGTGCTGACGGCGAACCAGCTGACCATGTGGGCCTGCCTCAAACGGATGCGGCTGCCTATCGTCGGCCCCGGCAACTGGCTGCGGGAGGTCAGCTGACAGGTGACCGCGCTCGACACGTCCGTTAGGATTGTCGACAATTTACAGCGTTCGCAGTGCCTTTCTTCGCAGTGCCTTTCTAGGAGGTAAGCCTTGCCGGTCATCGGCTTCATCTACCCCGACCACGCGGCCGAGGACGACTACCCGCTGGCCGAGGGCCTGCTCGGCGCCGGGGTGCGGCTGCCGGTGGCGCACATCTACGGCACCGACCTGCACGCCGTGCCCGAGCTGCTCGACCTCGGCAGCCCGGCCCGGCTCGCCGAAGGCGCGCGCCTGCTCGCCGGGCACGAACCGGATGCCGTGGTCTGGGCCTGCACGAGCGGCAGCTTCGTCTACCGTCCCGACGGCGCCCGCGAGCAGGTCGAGAAACTCGCCGAAGCGGCGGGCAAGCCCGCGTCCAGCACCTCCTTCGCGTTCGTCAACGCCGCCGCCGCACTGGGTGTGCGGAAGGTGGCCGTCGCCGCCAGCTACCCCGATGACGTGGCGAAGCTGTTCGTCGAGTTCCTCGGCGCGGGCGGCGTCGAGGTGGTGTCGATGTCGAGCGAGGACATCGACACCGCGGCCGAAGTCGGCAGGCTGGCCCCCGAGGCCGTGGTCGAGCTGGCCGTGTCGCACGACCATCCGGACGCCGAAGCGGTGCTCGTGCCGGACACCGCGATGCGCACCCTCGGCGTGCTCGGTGCGATCGAAGAGCGGCTCGGCAAACCGGTGCTCACGGCCAACCAGGTCACCATCTGGGAAGGGCTGCGGCTGGCCGGGGAAACGAAGACCGTAGATTCGTTCGGCACACTGTTCCGCAGAGGGGGCGAATGACCGTGCCGCTTGCCGATATCGAACCGGTCAGCAGGGAATCGACGGCGGGCATCATCGCCCGCCAGCTGCGCGACGCCATCATGAACGGCTCGCTGCCGCCCGGCACCCAGCTCGGCGAGACCGAGCTCGCCGCGCAGTTCCAGGTGTCGAGGGGCCCGCTGCGCGAGGCCATGCAGCGCCTGGTGTCCGAAGGACTGCTGCGCAGCGAGCGCCATCGCGGCCTGTTCGTGATCGACCTCGGGCCCGAGGACGTGTTCGACATCTACATCGCGCGCTCGGCGATCGAGCGCGCGGCCGCGCTGCGGATCGTCTTCGGCGAGCGCGAGTCGGTCGCCGCGGTGCTCGCCGAATCGGTGCGCGAAATGGCGACGGCGGCCGAGCAGGACGATCCCACCGCGCTGTCCGAGGCGGATCTGCGCTTCCACGAAGCGCTGATCGCCGCCTCCGGCAGCAAGCGCCTGGTCCGGATGGCCCGCACCCTGCTGATCGAGACCAGGATGTGCCTGTCCGCGCTGCAGAACACCTACCAGGGCATCGAAGAGCGGGTGACCGAGCACAACCAGATCATCGAGGCGATCCGCGCCGGCGACGAGGACGCGGTGCTCTCCCTTCTCGAAGCGCACATGGAAGACGCGGTGCAGCGGCTCGCCCCCGGCAACAGCCTGCGGTCCGGCCAGGCCCCGGCACCGCTCGGCCCGGTCGACGTGTCCACAGTGGACGAACGAACCCTGGTGGTGACCAGCGACGGTGACCACGCGGCGCCCGGCCGCGCGACGGCGAAGTCCGGCCGCGGCGCGAAGTAGCTTTCAGGGATCGTCACCGCGCGGCGCGGGCGCACGGCTGCCGAGGACCGGCTGACCGCCCCGGCCGTCGTTGTACGAGCGCTCCCACGGCAGGCGCCCTTCGTCGTCGGTGTACACCAGTTGCAGGGCCTGGATCTTCTCGCCGTACAGCCCGACGGCCATCAGGAGGTGCACCGAGGGCTCGGTCAGTTCGACGAGTTCGATCGACGGCGCCCCGTTTTCGAAATTGATGCGCGCACCCGGCTCCGGCGCCTCGTCGCTGTGGCAGAGATGGCCCGCGAAATCGTTCAGGAGCCCGGCCGCGACCTCGCCTGGCAGCCCGGTCACCACCAGCTCCGGCAGCCCCGCCCTGGTGAGGCCGACCGTGTAGGCCCAGTTCACGTGCACGGTGTCCGCCTCCACCGACTGGACGATCCAGCCCAGCTTCTCGATTTCGCCTGCGAGGTACTCGAGGTAGTCTCCGACGCTCTTTCCCCGGTTTTCGCATTGCCAGCACATGGGTGCTCCCCTCCGTGGTCGATGACAGCCACTATCGCGGGGAACGCCGACAGAAAACGGGGCACTTCCGGGAAAACCGAACGAAGGGAACCGTTCGTGCGGTTTCTGCCACCGAAGGCGCGCGCTCGCACCACCCCGGGAATCACACGCCCCGAAATTGTCGGCAGCACCCGGTAAAGTTGAATTCGGGGGGTCCCCCGGCGTAGCTCTCGGCGCGCCTGGTCGCGCACCGGTGGCTGACCGGCTTCCGCCACCGGCCTGGTGAAGATCATCACCGCCGGGCGGCTACTCGGCCGCCGGGTTCGGACGGCAGCCACGCACCGAGAAACTTTTCGCAGGAAGTCCCGGAGGCGTGTCGGATCGGGGCGGTGGTGTTCGTAGCAGGGGTGAGACCGCCACGAGGCGCGACCGACTTCCCGCGAGGAGAGACACCATGACCGCCACCTACACCTTCGACATCTTCTCCACGCTCGACGGCTTCGCCAACCACAGCGGCGACTGGGGCGGCTACTGGGGCAAGCAGGGCCCCGAATTCCTCGCGCATCGCGCCGCCGCCTACCGCGGCCCGCTGCGCATGGTGCTCGGGGCCAAGACCTACACGTCGAACGCGCCGTTCCTCGGCGCGGGCTTCGACCGCGGCCGGTTCGACGAGTGGATCACGCGCATGTTCGACTCCCCGGTCACCGTGCTCTCCACCGGGCTGACCGAGCCGCTCGACTGGCCGGGCACGACCATCGAGTCCGGCGACCCGGTCGACGTGGTCACGCGCCTCAAGGCCGAATCCGACGTGCCGCTGCGCTCCCACGGCAGCCTGACGCTCAACCGGGCGCTGCTGAACGCCGGTCTGATCGACGCGATCGAGGTGACGGTCTTCCCGGTGCTCTCCGGAAAGACCGGCGTGGACCGGATCTTCGACGGCGTGGACGACTTCGACCTCGAACTGATCGAGGCCAGGACCTTCGACGGTGACACACAGGTGCTGACCTATCGGCCGGCCCGGCACGGTTGATCGGCGACGGGCGGCGTTGAGCCATACCGGGATCGCCGCGTGCGCGGTGCTGCGCCCTTTGCGTCGGCCTGTTCGACCGTGCTGCCGCACGGAACCGTCCGGCCTCAGGGCACGACAGATTTGAGTTCCTGCCTGGAGCACCACGTGAAGAGCCTCGGAAAGGGCCCCGCACCGCGACTGGTGCGGGGCCCTTTCCCGTCGTCTCAGAGAGCCTCGGCGATCGCGCTGCCGAGTTCGGTGGTGGTCGCCTTGCCACCGAGGTCCGGGGTGGCGACCGCCCCTTCGGAGAGCACCTTTTCCACGGCCGCGTTGACCGCACCCGCCGCCGCTTTCTCGCCGAGGTGCTCGAGCATCATGGCGCCGGCGAGGATCTGCGCCACCGGGTTCGCGATGCCCTGACCCGCGATGTCCGGCGCGCTGCCGTGCACCGCCTCGAACATCGACGGGTACTCGCCCGGCGGGTTGATGTTGCCCGAGGGCGCCATGCCGAGCCCGCCGGTGACGGCCGCGGCCAGATCGCTCAGGATGTCCCCGAACAGGTTCGAACCGACCACCACGTCGAGCCGGTCCGGCGCCTGCACCATCCGGGCCGCCAGCGCGTCGATGTGGCACTGCTCGCCGCGGACTTCCGGGTACTCGGCCGAGATCTCCGCGAAGATCTCGTCCCAGAACGGCATCGAGTGGATGATGCCGTTCGACTTCGTCGCCGAGCACACCCGGCCGGTGCGGGTCTTCGCGAGCTCGAAGGCGTACCGGATGATCCGCTCCACGCCGACGCGGGTGAACACCGACTCCTGCAACGCGAACTCGCCGGGCTGCCCCTTGTTGTGCCGACCGCCGACCTCCGAGTACTCGCCCTCGGAGTTCTCCCTGACGATCACCATCTCCAGTTCGTCCGCGGACCGGTTCGCCAGCACCGAAGCAGTGCCGGGGAGCAGCCGCACCGGGCGGAGGTTCACGTACTGCGCGAACGCCCGCCGCACCGGGATGAGCAGGCCCCACAGGGAAACGTGGTCAGGCACGCCCGGGAAGCCGACCGCGCCGAGGAAGATCCCGTCGAACGCCGAGAGCTGCTCGACACCGTCTTCCGGCATCATCGCGCCGGTCTGGGCGTAGCGCTCGCAGCTCCAGTCGAACTCCGTCCACTGCAGACCGAACTGGTGCTTCGCCGCGGCGGCGTCCAGCACCTTGCGCGCCTCGACGGTGACATCGACGCCGATGCCGTCACCGGGAATGCTGGCGATGCGGTACTCGGTCACAGGCTCACCGCGATGTACTTGATCTCCAGGAACTCGTCGATGCCGACGGCGCCGCCCTCGCGCCCGAGCCCGGACTGCTTGACGCCGCCGAAGGGTGCCGCCGGGTTGGACACGATGCCCTGGTTGAGCCCGATCATGCCGGCGTCGAGCCGCTCGGAAACGCGCAGCGCGCGCTTCAGGTCGCTGGTGTAGAGGTAGGAGACGAGCCCGTACTTGGTGTCGTTCGCGGCCTCGACCGCTTCGTCCTCGGTGTCGAACACCGAGATCGGCGCCACCGGCCCGAAGATCTCCTCGGACGCGAGCTTCGATTCCACCGGCACGTCGGTGAGCACGGTGGCCGGGTAGAAGTTGCCGGGGCCGTCGACGACCGCGCCGCCGGTGAGCACCTTCGCGCCGCGGTCGACCGCGTCGGAGACCAGGCTGCTGACCTTGTTCACGGCCGCCTCGTCGATCAGCGGCCCCACCACGACGCCGTCCTCGGTGCCGCGGCCCATCGGCAGCGCGGACATCCGCTCGGTGAGCCTGCGGGCGAACTCGTCGACGACGCCGCGCTGCACGTAGAACCGGTTCGCCGCGGTGCAGGCCTCGCCGATGTTGCGCATCTTCGCCTGCATGGCGCCCTCGATCGCGGCGTCCATGTCGGCGTCGTCGAACACCACGAACGGCGCGTTGCCGCCGAGCTCCATCGACGTGCGGAGCACCTTCTCGCTGGCCTGCTCGAGCAGTTTCCGGCCGACGCCGGTCGATCCGGTGAAGGAGAGCTTGCGGGCGCGGCCGTCCCGGATGAGCGGCTCCATCACACCACCGGAGTCGCTGGTGGTGATCACGTTCAGCACGCCTTCGGGCAGCCCGGCCTCGGCCAGGATGTCGGCGACGGCGAGCATCGACAGCGGCGTCTGCGCGGCGGGCTTGATCACCACGGTGCAGCCCGCGGCGATCGCGGGGCCGATCTTGCGGCCGCCCATCGCCATCGGGAAGTTCCACGGCGTGATCAGGATGGTCGGCCCGACCGGCTGCTTGGTGACCAGGAACCGCCCGGCGCCGTTCGGCGCGACCGCGTAGCCCCCGTCGATGCGGACGGCCTCTTCCGAGAACCAGCGGAAGAACTCGGCCGCGTACGCGACCTCGCCGCGGGCCTCGGCGAGCGGCTTGCCCATCTCCAGCGTCATCAGCAGGGCGAGCTCTTCGTTGCGCGCGAGGAGCAGTTCGTAGGCGCGGCGCAGGATCTCGCTGCGCTCGCGGGGCGAGGTGGCGGCGAAGGACGCCTGTGCGGTGACCGCGGCGTCCAGCGCGGCCTTGCCGTCCTCCGGCGAGGCGTCCGCGACCTCGCACAGGACCTTCCCGGTGGACGGGTCGTAGACGGGGAACGTCTTCCCGCCGCTCGCCGCGGTCCACTTGCCGCCGATGAACAGCTCCTTCGACGCTGCCTCGACGACACCGGACTCAGTGACTGCACTCATCCGTGCCACTCCTTGTGTTCATGCTTGATTGCGCCGGCTCCGAGGGCCATGCTATGCATATTGTCAACAATCGACAACCCTTGCACGCCCGATAGGAGAAACGCTGCCATGGCTCAGCTGTCGCCGCTGCTCAAGCAGGCCACCCCCGTCGTCGTCGACCATGGCGAAGGTGTGTACCTGTACGACACCACCGGGAAGCGCAACCTCGACTTCACCGCCGGGATCGGCGTCACCAGCACCGGCCACTGCCACCCGAAGGTCGTCGCCGCGGCGCAGGAGCAGATCGGCAAGCTGATCCACGGCCAGTACACGACGGTCATGCACAAGCCACTGCTCGAGCTCACCGAGAAGCTCGGCGAGGTGCTCCCCGAGGGGCTCGACTCGCTGTTCTTCGCCAACTCCGGCAGTGAAGGCGTCGAGGCGGCGCTGCGGCTGGCGCGGCAGGCCACCGGCCGCCCGAACGTCGTCGTCTTCCACGGCGGCTTCCACGGCCGCACCGTCGCCACCGCGACCATGACCACGTCCGGCACCCGGTTCAGCGCGGGCATCTCGCCGCTGATGGCAGGCGTGCACGTGGCGCCGTTCCCGAACGCCTACCGCTACGGCTGGGACGTGGAGACCGCCACCCGGTTCGCGCTGCGCGAGCTGGACTACCTGTTCGCCACCGTGAGCGCGCCCAACGAGACGGCCGCGTTCGTGATCGAGCCGGTGCTCGGCGAGGGCGGGTACGTGCCCGCGAACACCGAGTTCTTCGCCGGCCTCCGCGAACGCGCGGACAAGCACGGCATCCTGCTGGTGATCGACGAGGTGCAGACCGGGTTCGGCCGCACCGGCAAGTTCTGGGGTCACGACCACTTCGACGTGCGCCCCGACGTCGTCGTGATCGCCAAGGGCCTGGCGAGCGGTTTCCCGCTGTCCGGTATCGCCGCCTCCACCGAGCTGATGAGCAAGGCGTGGCCCGGCTCGCAGGGCGGCACCTACGGCGGCAACGCGGTGTCCTGCGCCGCCGCCGCGGCGACGCTGGCCGTCATCCAGGAAGAGGGGCTGGTGGAAAACGCGGCCGAGCGCGGGAAGCAACTGCTCGACGGCGCGCGCCTGGTCGGCGAGAAGACCCCGCAGATCGGGGACGTGCGCGGGCTCGGCCTGCTCGTCGGCTCCGAGTTCGTGACCCCGGATGGCGAGGCCGACACCGCCACCGCGCAGGCCGTGCAGAAGGCCGCCGCCGAGCGCGGGCTGCTGCTGCTCACCTGCGGCGCGCACATGAACGTGGTCAGGATGATCCCGCCGCTCGTGGTGACCGCGCAGCAGATCGACGACGCGTTGGAGATCTGGGCCGAGGCCGTCGCCGCCGGAACCCAGAGGTAAGTACTAAGGAGAAGCTCGAGTTGGCCCGATACATCACGATTTCGCTCGACAAGCGCGGCGTTTCCTGCCGGGCGCGCCTGCTCGACGACGAGGCGCCGCGCACCTGCAAGGCGGTGTGGGACGCGTTGCCGCAGAGCGCGTCCGCGTACCACGCGAAGTACGCCCGCAACGAGGTGTACACGCTGGTGCCGCCGTTCGCGGAACCCAAGCCGGGCCGTGAAAACCCGACCATCACGCCGATCCCCGGTGACGTCGTGTACTTCGGCTTCGAGGCGTGGGAGATCGGCAACCCGGCCTACGGCTACGACGACGGGAGCGAGGCGCACAGCGATCAGGGCGCCACCGACCTCGCGATCTTCTACGGCCGCAACAACCTGCTGATCAACGGCGACGCGGGCTGGGTGCCGGGCAACGTGTTCGCCACGATCGAGGAGGGGCTCGCCGAAATGGCGGCCGCCGCGCAGGACCTGTGGCTGCGCGGCGTCGAGGGCGAGACGCTGTCCTTCGCTCGCGCCGAGTAACCGCGTCACCCGACCCGGACATTACCGACGGCCACGTCCTAAATCAGGGCGTGGCCGTCACCTTTTCAGGTGATACCCGCGCGATCACCAATCGTGGCAACGCTTTTACTCTTTCGTGGCGGTGTCGCCCTCGGATGTCGCATCAAGCCCACCTTCACCCCCGGTGACCGCCGCAGGCACGATTACCACCCGCCAGTGCACACCCCCGGGCGAAAATCGAAAGAGTTACATGTTTAACCTGAGGGGCTTTGTTCACCCGGGGTTCGGGAGCGGCCGCAATGCCGGAAGCTCTTTGACAGCAACGAAAACGGGTGCGAATGTCGATCTCGCTTTCGAAAGCGGAACTGTTCGACTTCCTCTTCAAGGAGCCCCTCAATGCAGACCTCTGTCTCGCACTGGCCGCACCACTGCCACGACATCGTGTCCGGCGCACTGGCTCACCTGGCGCACGTGCTGGGCTGGCTGATCTGATCGGCTGAAGCGCGACCTCAGGCAGGGCCGGCAGCCGTGGCGGGCCGGCCCTGCCTGGACACACACCCGAAACTCTGTACAGTGTACGGCGTACAGAGTCGAAGGGATCTTTCGCATGGCACAGCAGCGCATCGGCGCTCTCGACGGAATCGGCAGCATCGGTTACGCCGCCACGGACGAGGACAGGGCGGGCATCGAGGACTGGTTCCGGCGGTACGACGAACTGGCCGAGAAGGTCGACCTCGACGGCATGGCGGACCTGGCGTACTTCCCGCTCAACCTGGTGACCGACGGCGACGAACGCGGCGCCTTCGCCGGGCAGTGGACACGGCAGCAGTACCTCGAGGGCATGAAGGCCGCGATGGGCTCAGGTGAGGTGAGTATGGACTCCACCCGCACGCCCGTCTTCCTCACCGACAGCCTCGCCGTCGTGATCACGAACGCGAGCATGACCTGGGACGGGCAGACGCAGACCGTTTCCTACGCCGACGTCCTGGTCAAGACCGACGGGCGCTGGCTGTTCCAGACCATGATCCAGGGCGGCTGGGCCGCGGCGATGCGCGACGCCGAAGGCGGAGGAGTTTCGTAACACCACGCGTCTCGTCCGTACTACGCTGCCAGGCAACGGCGACCGGGCCGGGCCGGGCCGGGCCGGGCCGGGGCAGCGGAGTGCGAAGGGTCGGGTGGCTGCGAGATGTCAGGCACAGCGGTCGACGGCGAGGCCAAGGCGGAACTGACGGAGGCGGTCGGCACGCCGCACCTGCTGACCGGCGACGCGATCAGCGAGGACTACGCCCACGACGAAGCGCTGACACTGACCGGCCGCAAACCCGCGTACGTCGCCAAACCCGCGACGGCTGAAGAAGTGTCGGCACTGCTCCGCATCGCGAGCGCGCGCGGTATCCCGGTCACCGCGCGCGGCTCGGGCAGCGGCCTTTCCGGTGCGGCGAGGCCGCAGGAAAACGGGCTGCTCGTGTCGTTCGAGCGGATGAACGCGGTGCTCGAGATCGACACCGGCAACCACGTCGCGGTGGTGCAGCCCGGCGTCACGCTGGCCGAACTGGACGAGAAGGCCGCGGCGGCGGGGCTGAGCTACACGGTGTACCCGGGCGAGCTGAGCGCGAGCGTCGGCGGGAACGTCGGCACGAACGCGGGCGGCATGCGCGCGGTCAAGTACGGCGTCACCAGGAACAACGTGCTCGGTCTCGAAGCCGTGCTGCCGACGGGCGAAATCCTGCGCACCGGCGGCAAGAACGCGAAGTCCTCCACCGGTTACGACCTGACCCAGCTCATCATCGGGTCGGAGGGCACGCTCGCACTGGCCACCGAGATCATCGTCAAGCTGCGCCCCCGGCTCCCCCACGGCGCCACGGTGCTCGCGCCGTTCACCGATCTCGACGTGATCATGCGCGCGGTGCCGGAAATCCTTTCGAGCGGGCTGACCCCGCACATCCTCGAATACATCGACACGCTGACGATGGCCGCCATCGTGCACGCCGAGAAGCTGTCGCTCGGCATCCCCGGCGCGGTGCGCGACTCCGCGCAGGCGTATCTGGTGGTGGCGCTGGAAGAACGGGAACAGGGCAGGCTCGACGGCGACGTCGAAAAACTGGGCGGGCTGCTCGGCGAACTCGGCGCGATGGACGTCTACGTCCTCGATGGCGGATCGGCGCGTCAGCTCATCGAAGCGAGGGAAAAGGCGTTCTGGACGGCGAAGGCCGTCGGCGCCGACGACGTGATCGACGTCGTGGTGCCCCGTGCCACGATGCCGGGGTTCCTCGCGACCGTGCGGGAGCTGACGGCGGCGGCCGGGGCGGGCGCGCTCGGCTGCGGACACGCCGGCGACGGAAACGTCCACCTGGCGATCTTCTGCAAGGACGCGGAAAAACGCGAGTCGCTGCTGCACGGCATCTTCGCGGAAGCGATGTCGCTCGGCGGGGCGATCTCCGGCGAACACGGGCTCGGCCACGCGAAGACCGCGCACTACCTCGCGCTGGAGGACCCGGCGAAGATCGCGTTGATGCGGCGCGTCAAGCTGGCGTTCGACCCGTCCGGCATCCTCAACCCCGGCGTCCTCTTCGACGACACCACTGGAAAGTGAGCAGTATGAACGGCGCGCACTCCCTCATCCGCACGCTCGTGGATGCCGGGGTCGAGGTGTGCTTCTCCAACCCCGGCACCTCCGAAATGCATTTCGTGGCGGCGCTCGACGACGTCACCGGGATGCGGGGCGTGCTCGGGCTGTTCGAGGGCGTGGTGACGGGCGCGGCCGACGGGTACGCGCGCATCGCGGGCAAACCGGCCGCGACGCTCCTGCACCTCGGGCCCGGTCTCGGCAACGGGATGGCGAACCTGCACAACGCGCGCCGCGCGCACACGCCGGTCGTGAACATCGTCGGCGACCACGCGACCTATCACAAGAAGTACGACGCGCCACTGGAATCCGATATCGACGCGCTGGTGAGCCCGCTGCGCGGCTGGGTCCGGCGCTCGGAGAGCACCGCCGACGTCGGCGCGGACGCGGCCGCCGCGGTGGCCGCGGCGCAGGACGCGCCGGGCAGGATCGCCACGCTGATCCTGCCCGCCGACGTCTCGTGGGGCGAAGGCGGCGAAGCGTGCGCGCCGATCCCTCCCCGGCCGGCGCATCCCGTCACGCGCGCCGGAGTCGAACGGGTCGCCGACGTGCTGCGGTCCGGCGACTCGATCGCGCTGCTGATCGGCGGCGAAGCCTGCCGGGAGGCGGGACTGCGCGCGGCTTCGAGGCTCGCGGAAGCGACCGGGGCGAAGGTGTTCGCCGAGACCTTCCCCACCAGGATCGAACGCGGCGCGGGACTGCCTGCCGTCGAACGCCTCGGCTATCTCGCCGAACACGTGGAGTACCAGCTCCAAGGGGTCCAGCACGTGGTGCTCGCGGGGACGCGGGCACCGGTGTCGTTCTTCGCCTACCCCGGCAGGGCCAGCGATCTGGTCCCCGAGGGCGCGACCGTGCACACGCTCGCGGACGTGGACGACGACGCCGCGGGCGCGTTGACCGATCTCGCCGAACTGGTGGCGGCGGACACCGAGCCCGTGCTTGCCGAGCCGTCCCGCCCCGAGGTGCCGAGCGGGCCGCTGACCCCGCAGAACTGGGTCGACGTGATCGGCGCGCTGCTGCCCGATGGCGCGATCATCGCCGACGAGGCGAACACGTCCGGGCTGATGCTGCCCACCGCGACCGCGGGCGCGCCGCGCCACGACGTCCTCACCCTGACCGGCGGCGCCATCGGCTACGGCCCGCCGGTCGCGACCGGCGCCGCGATCGCCGCGCCGGACCGGCCGGTGATCAACCTGCAGTCCGACGGCAGCGCGCTCTACACGATCTCGGCGCTGTGGACGCAGGCGAGGGAAAACCTGAACGTCACGACCGTGCTGCTGAACAACAGCGCCTACGCGATCCTGCGGATGGAACTGCAGCGCGTCGGCGCGCAGACCGATGGCAAGAAGGCGAACGAACTGCTCGACCTGTCGAGGCCGGACCTGGACTTCGCCAAGATCGCCGAGGGCATGGGCGTCCCGGCGAGCAGGGCGACGACCGCCGAGGAACTGGCCGAGCGGTTCGCCCGCGCGCTCGCCGAGCCGGGACCGCACCTCATCGACGCGATCGTCCCGCCGCTGCTCTAGCCGACGCGGCGATCCGCGCGGTGCTTTCCGAACCGCTCGACGTACTGGGCGGTGATGCGCTCCATCGTGGCCTCTTCGCGGGCGAGCCCGAACAGGGTGCCGGGGAAGTCGGACTCGCGTTGGACCCGCCAGAGTTCCTCGTGCTGGTCGGGGGAGAAAAGCTGTGCCGGATTCCCGACGGCGATCCAGCCGATGGGCACCGTGGTCCGCGGCTCGACGTGCGTGTTGACGTGCACGACCGCGTTGATGCGCACTTCGGAACCGGCGCCGATCCGCGCGCCGGGGAACAGCGCGGCCCCGGTCGCCACGAACACCTCGTCCTCGATCGAAGCCCCGTTGACGTGACTGTGCGGGCCGATCAGCACGTGCCTGCCGACGGTGGTGGCGTTTCCCGCACGCCCTCGGATGACCGCGTTTTCCATGACGATCGTGCTCGCGCCGATCTCGATCGCGCCGCCCTCCGCGGTGAGTACCGCGCCGAACAGCACGCGGGCGTCCTCCCCGATGGTGACGTCGCCGCAGACGACCGCGTTCGGCGCCACGAACGCCGACGGATGGATGCGCGGGCGGGTTCCTTCGTGTTCCACGATCACGCGGACATCGTCCACAAGTCCGCTGACGAGGGCAACATGCGACGCCGACCTCCGGGAAGTGACCGCTCAGCAGAATCCGGTCGGTTTTTCGGTGTAGGTGCGGCCGTCGGGGGTGGTGACGGTGATGGTGCCGTCGTCGTCGGTGTGGAATTCCCAGCCGGGTTCGTCGCACAGGCCGTGATGCATGCGGCAGAAGGGGCGGAAGTTGACTTTGTCGGTGCCGCCGCCTTCGCTCCAGGGTTGGATGTGGTCGAGGTCGCTGTACTGCGCGGGCCGGAAACAGCCCGGCAGGTAGCAGGTGCGGTGCAAGACCTGCACATACCTGCGCATCCCGGCCGAGGGCCGGTAGCTTTTGCGGCCCATGTCGACCGGTAGCCCGGTCATCGGCTCGGACACGATCCGGTTCCACACCGAGTTCGGATCGAAGGCGATCTCGCGGGCCATCTCGGGTGAGATCTCGCCGCATCCGGCCAGTTCGGCGGGGTTGTTCCGCAGGCCCATCAGGGTCGGCAGGTCGATGTAGACGAAGAGCTGCGCCGTCGGCTTACCGCCGCACTCCCCGCCCAGGCACAGTTCCACGAGGCCATCGGCTCTGAGCTGGTCCGTGGTGCGCACGTCGCCTTGGCGCTTCTTGTCCAACGCGTACCGGTCACACAGGGCATAGATCGCCTGCGCCCGATCCGAGGGCAACTCCGCGAACAACGTCGAGGACCCGTGATCCCCGTGCCGGATCTCCACCATCCGCGCCGCCGTCTTGGCCCGCCGCCGCGCCTCATACCCCTCGGGGTCGACCCGCATCAGCAGCGAGTTGGCCATCCGTCGTAACGAGCCCGGATTCTTGTTCTCGAACGTCAACCGCGAGTCCACCTCAGCCGCGACCTCCCGGGACGCACACGCGGTAGCCTCGAAAACTTTCGATGCCATGCCCTCATCGATGAGCCCGTTCTCCAACGCCTCCAGGGTGCGGGGCAGGTAGGAGGTCACCGCGTCAGCGAGCGCCGCTTTCTTCTCCGCCCCGGCTTGGGTGCAGTTGCACGACAACGCCACCCACGCCAGCACCGATCTTCGCGACCACACCCCACTCATCTGCGCGATTTGCCGCAACAACATCGCATCCCCGTACCTGGACCACTTCTTCCAATGCTCCGCAGCACCAGCAATAACGCGACCTGAAGAAATCTCCAATACATCCACGCCACAATTCTACCAATCAACCATTCACCCCATCAGGTACAACAAAGATGACTACCTGCCACAACGCGCCCACAACAACACCGCAAGCCAACAAAAATCCGGGACCAACAATGCGTCGGGGACGGCACACCAAGGCGACCAAGGGTTTTCGTTCCGTTGGCAATCGCCGCTGGTGACCAACGACGCAGCCCGCACCGAGGAGCGGCTATTGCCAACGGCGCGCCGAAGGCGTGCCGTAAACCTTCACCGCGCCCCCAAACACGCGAGCAAAACCCAAAAAACAGCCCCCATTTTCCAGCTTACCGAAGACCACCGACAATTCGGGCAGACGACAGCTACCCGAGCCCAGCGAGAATCTCCGCAACGGCAACAGGCCGCGTCAACGGCACGAAATGACTGGCCTCAAGACTGTGCACCGCGAAGGACACCCCCGAAGAAAGCGCATCGGCCTCCGCGATCATCCGGTCCTGCACCGAAGTCGGCAGCACCCGATCCGCCGTGGTGCGGATATACGTGCGCGGAATCTTCGGCCAGCTCTCGCGATCGACCGACGCGTCGGCGAGCATGACGCGCATCGATTCGTCGGGTTGCAGCGCGTAGTTCAGCACGGCGGGCGCCAGCACCGGGTCGAGTTCGGCCATCAGCAGCTCGTGCTGGATGGTCACCACGCCACCGTCCCTGGGATTGGTGCGCGCGGTCCCGGTCTTGCGGGGATCGCCGATCCACACCGTTTTCCTGGCGATCGAAAGGATGTCGTCGGCCGCGGGCCGCGGCGCGTACGCGGCGACGCTCGGCAGTTCGACGCAGCAGTAGGCGCACACGTACACGATGTGCGCCAGCAGTTCGGGCGCGGCGTTGGCGACACCGGTGACCGTGCTGCCGCCCATGCTGTGCCCGACCAGGACCACCGGCCCGTGCTCGGCGGCCCTGCGGACGATCGCGAGGGTGTGCTCGACGTAGTCCTGAAGCAGCAGTTCCGCCACCGGTGACGGCGCCGATGCGAGCGCCGCGGTGTCCTGCGGGCAGTCGTACCCGGCCGGGAAGACGGTGTCGAAGCCGTGACCTGGCAGTTCGACCGGCAGCGCGCGGTGGCCGCGCAGGGCGAGCTCGGTGACCACGGGGTTCCACAGGAACGAGGTCGCGCCCGCCCCGGGGACGAGCACGAAGGTCGGCGACGTGATCATGCGGTTACCCCCAGTGGTGCAAGTGCTTCATACCGGCGCGACGCGAGTGTATGGTCCGGATGGGGCCTCGAACGCGGCGAGGAGAGACGATGCGAAAGATCATCCAGTCCATGTCCGTCTCGCTCGAAGGGTACTTCGAGGGACCGAACCGGGAAATCGACTGGCACCTCATCGACGACGAGCTGCACACCCATCTCAACGAAAAGCTCCGCCCGATGAGCGGTTTCCTCGACGGGCGCCGGACCTACGAGAACATGGTCGCCTACTGGCCGACCGCGGACCGGAACCCGGCGATCTCGGGGCCGACGGCGGAGTTCGCCGCGATCTGGCGCGACAAGCCGAAGACGGTGTTCTCCCGGACCCTCGAACGGGCCGAATGGAACACCACGATCAAACGCGAGGTCGTCGTCGACGAGATCACGGCGCTCAAGGAGAAACCGGGCGGGGACCTCGCGCTCGGCGGGGCCGACCTGGCCGAGACCTTCCGCCGGCACGACCTGATCGACGAGTACCACGTCTACGTGCACCCGGTCCTGATCGGCAGGGGCAGGCCGCTGTTCGGCGATTCCGACGCGCAGAAGCAGCTCAAGCTCATCGACACCGAGACCTTCTCCAACGGCGTGATCCTCCTGCGCTACCAAGCCTGAAGGCCACCGCGGAAGAGTCCGCGGTGGCCTTCAAGCCGGCGTCAGATCAGTAGGTTTCGCCCGCCTCCGCCTTGGCGATCAGGGACTTCGGCGGCTCGAAGTGGTCGCCGTAGCGCTTCGCGAGTTCCTGCGAACGCGCCACGAAACCCTTCAGCCCGCCCTGGTACTGGTTGATGTACTGGATGACACCACCGGTCCACGCCGGGAAGCCGATGCCGAAGATCGACCCGATGTTCGCGTCCTCGACCGTGTTCAGCACGCCCTCGTCGAAGCACTTCACGGTTTCCAGCGCCTCGGCGAAGAGCATGCGCTCCTTGAGGTCTTCGAACGGCACCTCGCCGCTGCCCGAGTTGAACGCCTCGCGCAGGCCCGGCCACAGACCGGCGCGCTTGCCCTCGTCGTCGTACTCGTAGAAACCGGCCCCGGTGGACCGGCCCTTGCGGTCGTAGGAGTCGATCATCTTGTCGATGACGGACTCCGCGGGGTGCTCCGTCCAGGTGCCGCCCGCCGCCTCGATGGCCTCGCGGGATTCCTTGCGGATCTTCCTCGGCAGCGTCAGCGTCAGCTCGTCCATCAGCTGCAGCGGCGGTGCCGGGTAGCCGGCCTGCAGACCGGCCTGCTCGATCGACGCCGGCTCGACGCCCTCGCCCAGCGCGGCAACGGCCTCGTTGATGAACGTGCCGATGACGCGCGAGGTGAAGAAGCCGCGGCTGTCGTTGACCACGATCGGGGTCTTCTTGATCTGCAGGGTGTAGTCGAAGACCTTCGCGAGCGTCGCGTCGGAGGTCTTCTCCCCGCGGATGATCTCCACCAGCGGCATCTTGTCCACCGGCGAGAAGAAGTGGATCCCGATGAAGTCCTCCTGCCGCCGGACGCCCTCGGCGAGCCCGGTGATCGGCAGCGTGGAGGTGTTCGAACCGAGCACCGCGTCGGCGTTGACGATGTCCTGGATCTCCCCGAACACCTTGTGCTTCAGCTCGGTGCTCTCGAACACGGCCTCGATCACGAAGTCGACGCCCGCGAAGTCCTCCGCGCTGGCGGTCGGCTTGATCCGCGCCAGCAGCGCGTCCGACTTCTCCTGCGTGGTCTTGCCGCGGGAGAGCGCCTTCTGCTCGATCTTCGCCGCGTAGCCCTTGCCCTTCTCGGCCGCCTCCTGCGAGACGTCCTTGAGCACGACGTCGATCCCGGCCTTCGCCGAGACGTACGCGATCGCGGCGCCCATCATCCCCGCGCCGAGCACGCCGACCTTGGTGGCGCTGAACTTTTCGAAACCGTCCGGGCGCGAGCCGCCGGAGTTGATGTGCTGCAGGTCGAAGAAGAACGCCTTGGTCATGTTCTTCGACACCTGGCCGGTCGCCAGGCTCACCATGTACCGCGTCTCGATCAGCAGCGCGGTGTCGAAGTCGACCTGCGCGCCCTCGATCGCGGCGGACAGGATCGCCCTCGGGGCAGGCATGTTCGCGCCCTTGATCTGCTTGCGCAGGTTCGCCGGGAACGCGGGCAGGTTCGCCGCGAACTTCGGGTTCGACGGGGTGCCGCCCGGGATCTTGTGGCCCTTTTCGTCCCACGGCTGCGTGTACGCCTCGGGATTGGCCTTGATCCATTCCTTCGCCTTCGGCAGCAGTTCGTCGACGGTGTCGACGACCTCGTGCACCAGGCCGATTTCGAGCGCCTTGCGCGGGCGGTGCCGGGTGCCCTGCAGCAGCACGTTCAGCAGCGCGGTCTGGATGCCGAGCAGCCGCACGGTGCGCGCGATACCACCGCCGCCGGGCAGCAGGCCGAGCGTCACCTCGGGCAGCCCGATCTGGCTGCCCTTCACGTCCGCGACGATCCGGTGGTGCGTAGCGAGCGCGATCTCGAGGCCGCCGCCGAGCGCGGCGCCGTTGATCGCGGACACCACGGGCTTGCCGAAGGTCTCCAGGCGGCGCAGGTCACCCTTGATCTCGGTGAGCTTCGCGGTGAACTCGGCCGCCTGCTCCGGCTGCGCCTTGATCAGGTCGTTCAGGTCACCGCCGGCGAAGAAGGTCTTCTTCGCCGAGGTGAGCACGACACCGGTGATCGAGTCCTTCTCGGCCTCGAGCCGGTCGACGGTCGCGCGCATCGACTCGGCGTAGTCGGCGTTCATCGTGTTCGCCGACTGGTTCGGGTCGTCGAGGGTCAGCACGACGATGCCGTCAGAGTCCTGCTCCCAGCGGATGGTCTTGCTCTCGGTCATTTCTTCCTCACACCCGCTCGATGATCGTCGCGACACCCATACCGCCGCCGATGCACAGGGTCACCAGCGCGCGGCGCGCCTGGCGGCGCTCCAGCTCGTCCACCACGGTGCCGACCAGCATCGCGCCGGTCGCGCCGAGGGGGTGGCCCATCGCGATCGCGCCACCGTTGACGTTGACCTTCTCCTCGGGCAGCTTCAGGTCCTTGATCCACTTGAGCACGACGGACGCGAACGCCTCGTTGAGCTCCCACAGGTCGATGTCGTCCGGGGTGAGCCCGGCGGTGGCAAGGACCTTCTCGGTGGCGGGGGTCGGGCCGGTGAGCATGATCGTCGGCTCCGAGCCGGTGACCGCGGTCGCCACGATCCTGGCGCGCGGGGTCAGCCCGTAGGTCTTGCCGACCTGCTCGCTGCCCAGCAGCACCACGGCCGCGCCGTCGACGATCCCGGAGGAGTTGCCGCCGGTGTGCACGTGGTCGATCTTCTCGACCTGGTGGTACTTCTGCAGCGCCACCGCGTCGAAGCCGCCCATCTCACCGATGGTGGTGAACGCGGGCTTCAGCTTCCCCAGGCCCTCGACGGTGGTACCGGGGCGGCGGTGTTCGTCGTGGTCGAGGATGGTCACGCCGTTGATGTCCTTGACCGGCACGACCGACTTCGTGAAGTAGCCGCCGGACCAGGCCGCCTCGGCCTTCTCCTGCGAGCGGACGGCGAAGGCGTCGACGTCCTCGCGCGAAAAGCCTTCCATCGTCGCGATCAGGTCGGCGCCGATGCCCTGCGGGACGATGTAGTTGTCGTACGCGGTGGCGGGGTCCATGAACAGCGCGCCGCCGTCGGAGCCCATCGGCACGCGCGACATCGACTCGACACCGCCCGCGATGACCAACTGGTCCCAGCCGGAGCGGACCTTCTGCGCGGCGAGGTTCGTCGCCTCGAGGCCGGAGGCGCAGAAGCGGTTCAGCTGCACGCCCGCGACGCTTTCCGGCAGACCGGCGACGAGCGCCGCGGTCCTGGCGATGTCGGCACCCTGCTCACCGACCGGGGACACCACGCCGAGGACGATGTCGTCGATCGCGGCGGGGTCGAGGTCCGGATGGCGGACCTTCAGCTCGTCGATCAGGCCTGCCACCAGGTCGACCGGCTTGGTCCCGTGCAGGGACCCACCCTTGTTCTTGCCACGGGGCGTACGGAGCGCCTCGTAGATGAACGCCTCACTACTCACTTCGGGTCTCCTCCAACAAGCGCTTGGCAACATCGCGTCGGCAGACGTCTACCGGTCGGTAACGCTAATTACCACTAACATATGCCTGACTTCCCCCAGGCTGTCAACGGTATGCGAGCGAGTCCACTCAAGCTAATGTATGTTCACCTATGGACCCCGTGACACCGCCTCAGCGCCGCCCGCGCGACCGGAAGGCCCAGCTCGCCTCCCTCGCCGCGGGCCTGTTCCGCGCCCGCGGCTACCACGGCGTCGGCATCAACGACATCGCCGCCGCGGCCGGGGTCACCGGGCCCGCGATCTACCGCCACTTCGCCGACAAGCAGGCGATCCTCGCCTACGTAGTGCTGTCCGGGATCGACGACATGAACGCCGCGACGGCCGAAGCGCTCGCCGACGGCGTCCCCACCGGTGACCAGCTCGACCGGCTGCTGACCTTGCTCGCCGCCCAGGCCGTCGAGCGGCGGGAGATCGCCGCGCTGTGGCGCTGGGAGGGCCGCCACCTCCCGGCCGACGAGCGGCGTGAGATCCGCCGACGCTCGGGCGCGACGCTCGGCGCGTGGACGAAAGCGCTGCTCAGGCGGCGTCCCGAGCTGCCGGAGGCGGATGCCGAGCTGTTGTGCTGGGCGACGCTGAGCGTGTTCGGCAGCGTGTCGGTGCACCGCACGTCGGTGGCGAAGAAGCGGTTCGTGAAGCTGCTGACCGAGCTCGCCTCGGCAGTGCTCGACGCCACGCTCCCCGAGTCCCCCGTGCCCGCGTCGCCGGAACCGCCCGGGCTCGGCACGCCGTCGCGCCGCGAACAGGTGCTCGCCGCGGCGACCGAACTGTTCGCCGAACGCGGCTTCCACGCGGTGAGCATGGAGGACATCGGCGCGGCGTCGGGGATCGCGGGCCCGAGCGTCTACCGGCACTTCCCCAGCAAGGCGGCGCTGATGGTGGCGATCGGGCACCGCGCGGCCGACCGGCTCGCGGTGGCCGCCGAGCGCGCGCTGAAGGCGTCGGACGAGCGGGACGCGCTGCGCAGGCTCGCCGCGTCCTACGTGCACACCCTGCTGCGCACCCCCGAACTGCTGGTGTCGTTCACCAGCAGTTCGGGGGCCCGCGTCAGCATGCCCGACCGCGACAAGACCGAACTGCTCCGTGTGCAGCGCGACTACGTCGGGCAGTGGATCGCGCTGCTGGCCGCGGCGCGCCCGGAACTGCCCGCGCGCGAGGTGAAGATCATCGTGCACGCGGCGCTCACCATCGCCAACGACCTGAGCCGCACCCGGCGCGTGTCCGTGCGGCCGCATCTCGAAGAGGAACTCACCGCGCTGCTGCACGCGGTGCTCGGGATCAGCTCCCGCTGAGGCAGGCCGCCGCGATGTCGTGGAAGGCGGTCGCCAGCGGATTGGGGTCGCCGAGGCGGGTGAGGAGCACGACCTGGCACGGGTCCATGCCGTCCAGGGGAATCGCGGTGAGGTCCGCGCGCAGGGTGCTGCGCCGGTCACCGGCGGGCAGGATGGCGAGGGCGCGGCCCTCCGCGACGAATTCGAGCTTGTCCTCGAAGCTGTCTTCGAAGCCCACCGCGTGCGGGCCGCCCCACATCGTGGGGGAACTGGCGCAGGGCACGAACTCCTCGTCGCCGATGTCGTCGAGCGCGACGGAGTCCTTGCCGGCCAAGCGATGCGAGGCCGGTATGACGAGCACCCGCGGCTCTTCGTAGAGGACGCTCACGCGCAGGTGGTCCGTCGGGAACGGCAAGGGCAGCCGTGCGACGAGCGCGTCCACCCGGCGTTCGGGCAGCACGTGCGTGTCCCGCCAGGTCAGATGGCGGGTGCCGACCTTGGCGCCGGGATACCGGCGGCGCAGCTCCCGCACCGCCGGGGTGATGATCAGGTCCCCGACGTAGCCGATCGCGATCGCGTGCGGTGGCGCGGCCGAACGCGCGGCGAGCCCGGCTTCGCGGGCGGCGTCGAGCAGCGCCCGCGCCCGCGGGAGGAACGCCAGCCCGGCTTCGGTGAGGCGGCTGCCCTGCGGGGTGCGGTCGAACAGGCGCACTCCCAGCTGGTCCTCCAGGCGCTGGATCTGACGGCTCAGCGAGGGCTGGGCGAGGTGCAGGGCGGTGGCGGCGCGGCCGAAGTTCAGCTCATCCGCGACGACCGTGAAATACCGCACCAGCCGCAAATCGAGGTCCACGCACAGCAACGCTACCCGTCATGCGCGGACCGCATGGCGAGGTGCGGAACAGCTCTTGGACGCCGCGCCGCGCCGCGTTCTTGACTGGACGCATGACCGACTGTTCAGGCAGGAACGTCGCGATCACCGCCAAGGGCGCCTACTTCACCGTGCAGAAGTTCGTCCCGCGTCAACGCGATCAGCCCCGGCCCGATCGACACCGGCATCATGAAGCGGTTCCTGCCCGCGGACGCGGCCGCGCGGCACCGGGCGCGGATGACCGAGAACAACCCGATGCGACGGCTGGGTGACTCCAGCGCTGATCCGGTTCGTCCGGTGCGGCGGGAGACGCTGGCCACCACATCGGAGGGGTGACTGGCGAACGGCGTCTCCAGGCGTTAACCTACTCGCGAGTAGGTTAACGAGGCCGGGCCCTCCGGCCGAGGGAGGACGCGACGGTGAGTACGCCGCAGAAGAAACGGGACGCCATGGGCCTCGGGCTCTCCGCGCTCACCCGAATCGCCGGAAGCAGGGCCATCGACCGGCTCGGGCTGCGCAAGCCGGTCCAGAACCTGGTCACCGCGAGTACCAGGAACGGGTTCAAGGTCGCGGGCGCGGCGAGCAGGACGTTCGGCTCCGCCCAGCGCCTCGGCAAGCCCGCGCGGCTCGCGCCCGCGAAGAACACCGGGCTGTTCGACCTCACGCCCACCGAGGACCAGCAGCTCATCGTCGAGACGGTGACCGAGTTCGCCGCCGAGCAGCTGCGCCCCGCCGCGGCCGACGCCGACGCGAAGCTCGAAGCCCCGGAAGGCCTGCTGACCAGGGCCGCCGAGCTCGGCATCACGCTCGTCGGCATCCCGGAGGACCTCGGCGGCGTCGGCTCGGAGCGCTCGGTCGTCACCGGTGCGCTGGTCGCCGAAGCGCTCGCGCACGGAGACCTCGGGCTCGCGGTCGCGGTGCTCGCGCCGTCCGCGGTGAGCACCGCGCTGGTGCTGTGGGGCGACGAGCAGCAGCAGGGCGACTACCTGCCGGAGTTCGTCGGTGAGAACGTGCCCGCCGCGGCGCTCGCACTCGTCGAGCGCGCTCCCCTGTTCGACCCGTTCAAGCCGAAGACGAAGGCCCGCCGCACCCCGAAGGGCTACCAGCTCGACGGTGTGAAGGCGCTCGTGCCGCGTGCCGCGCAGGCGGAGCTGTTCGTCGTCTCGGCCGATCTCGACGGCCGCGGGCCCGCGCTGTTCATCGTCGAGTCGTCCACCGCCGGGGTTTCGATCGAGGCGGAGCCCGCGATGGGCCTGCGCGGCGCGGCGACGGGCAAGCTCGTGCTGGACAAGGTGAACCTGCCCGCGAGCGCGCTGCTCGGCGGCGGGAAGGCCGACGTGTTCACCGAGGTCGTGCGGCTGTCCCGGCTGGGCTGGGCGGCGCTGGCCGCGGGCACCGGGAAGGCCGTTCTCGACTACGTGGTGCCGTACGTCAACGAGCGCAAGGCGTTCGGCGAGCCGATCAGCCACCGGCAGGCGGTCGCGTTCAGCGTCGCCGACATCGCGATCGAGTTGGAGGGCCTCCGGCTGGTGACGCTGCGAGCGGCCGCGAGGGCGGAGCAGGGCAAGCCGTACGCGCGGGAAGCCGCGCTCGCCCGCAAGCTGGCCACGGACAAGGGCATGCAGATCGGCAGCGCGGGCGTGCAACTGCTCGGCGGGCACGGCTTCGTCAAGGAGCACCCCGTCGAACGCTGGTACCGCGACCTGCGCGCCATCGGCGTGATGGAAGGCGCCGTCCTCCTCTGATCCTCGGCTCTTCCTTCGGGAAGCCGGAAAGGCAGTCATGATCAACCTGGAAGTCCCCAAGAAGGCCGGCGCCCTGATCAACCAGGCGTACCAGGCCGCGGCCGAGGTGTTCCGGCCCATCTCGCGCAAGTACGACCGCGCGGAGCACACCTACCCGAGCGAGCTGGACATGTTCGCCGCGCTGCTCGACGGCCTGAACTCCTCCGGTGAAGGCGGCGCCGGCGCCGCGGGTGTGCGCCGCGACGAGAAGGGCGACAGCGACAAGACCGGCAAGAAGGCGGGCAACCGCAACGGCGCCAACCTCAACGTCGTGCTCGGCACGATCGAGATGTGCTGGGGCGACGTCGGCCTGCTGCTGTCGATGCCGCGCCAGGGCCTCGGCAACGCCGCGATCGCGTCGGTGGCGAACGACGAGCAGCTCAAGCGGTTCGAGAAGACCTGGGCCGCGATGGCGATCACCGAGCCGGACTGCGGCTCGGACTCGGCGGCGATCACCGCGACCGCGAAGCTCGACGGTGACGACTACGTGCTCAACGGCGAGAAGATCTTCGTGACCTCGGGCGAGCGCGCCGACGCCGTCGTGGTGTGGGCGAGCCTCGACAAGTCGAAGGGCCGCGCCGCGATCAAGTCGTTCGTGGTCGAGAAGGGCACGCCGGGCTTCGAGGTCGTCCGGATCGAGCACAAGCTCGGCATCCGCGCCTCCGACACGGCCGTGCTGCGGTTCGAGAACTGCCGGGTCCCCAAGGAAAACCTGCTCGGCACGTCGGAGATCGACACGCAAAAGGGTTTCGCGGGGGTCATGCAGACCTTCGACAACACCCGCCCGCTGGTCGCCGCGATGGCCATCGGCGTCGCGCGCGCGGCGCTGGAGGAGACCGCCCGCATCCTGTCGGAGGCGGGCGTCACCGTCGACTACGACCGGCCGGCGAACACCCAGCACGCGGCCGCCGCGGCATACCTCCAACTGGAAGCCGAGTACGAATCCGCCTACCTGCTGACCCTGGAGTCGGCGTGGATGGCGGACAACCGGAAGCCCAACTCGCTGCAGGCCTCGATGGCCAAGGCGAAGGCGGGCCGCTCGGTCGTCGAAATCACCCTGCGCTGCGTGGAGCTGGCCGGGACGTTCGGCTACACCGAGGAATCCCTGCTGGAGAAGTGGAGCCGGGACGCGAAGATCCTGGACATCTTCGAAGGCACGCAGCAGATCCAGCAGCTCATCGTGGCGCGCCGGGTGCTCGGCAAGTCCTCGGCCGAGCTGAAGTAGCTCGCACAGCGCCGTTATCCGCCCGGTCGACCTGTCCACTTCGGACTTCTCGGCCGGGCGGATCGCGTTCCTCGCCCGAAGCACGGGTTTCCAGGGGATCTGCAGCGGGCTTCGCGCGGATGTCCAGGCGCTTCGGGACTACCACGATCCGAGCACGCGCTCGAGCTGGGCGTCCCGGACGACGGGAGCCTGGTCGAACCCGGGGCCAGAACAGCGGCGACACCGGCGCCTTCACTCGACAGCTCCTGGACTCCCGCGGGATCGAGGCCGAATCCGCCGTCCTGATCTCGCGGCCGCACCAACAGCGACGTGCAAGAAGCTCTGGCCCGAGGTCGACGTGCGCTGTTCGTCCCGACCGCTTCCACTGGACGAGTACATCGCGAGCATCGGCGACGTGGATCGCGTCATCACCACGCTCGTCGAGCGCGGTTTCACCGCGGGGCTGCTGCGGTAGCGGTCAGAAGTCGGCCCGGAAGACGCGCAGGTAGTTCCTGACCGGGCCGAAACGGCTCATCAGCCGGTACGCCCGCTGGAGCTTCCGATCGGGGATCCGGTCGTACTGAGCGACCAGCGCGACATGGTCGCGGTACAGCAGCCGCGGGTTCCAGCGCGCGATGTCCGAGCCGTCGCGGATGGGCGTCCAGTAGGCAGGGTAGTCGTACCACCGGTTCAGGTACTTCTTCAGCACCTGCGTCAGCTTGGCGACCCACGGGAGCACGCCGTCGAAGACCAGTTCGCCGGTGCCGAAGTGCTCGGTCAGCCGCCCCAGCAGCTGCCACACCTCGGCCTCGTGCAGGTACATCAGCAGGCCTTCGGCGATGACGAAGACCGGCTTGCCGGCCGGAATCTCCGCCAGCCAGTCCTCGCCGGTCACCGACGCCCCGATCATCCGGTAGCCATCGGCGTCCTCGTACAGCTCGCGGCGCAGGGCGATCACGTCGGGCAGGTCGACATCGAACCAGCGCACCCCGTCGGGCAGGTCGAGGCGGAACGCCCGCGCGTCCAGCCCGCAGGCCAGGTGCAGCACGGTCGCGTCCGGGTTGCGGCGCAGGAAGTCGGCGGTCCAGTCGTCGATCTGCCTGGTGCGCAGCGCGAGGCCGAACCGGTTGCGCGTGATGGTCGGCTTGTCGAGCTTCGCCCAGTCGTAGTCGATGCGGTCCACCGCCTCGGCCGCGAACCGGTCACCCAGGACGGGCTCGGTCTCCTCGGCGTCCAACGCCTTGAGGAACAACGTCACCAGCATCGTGGACTGCACGCCCGTGAAGTCCACCTTTCCCGTCGTCACCGCTCGCCCCCGTACAGTTTGTTCACTATTTTGTGAACAAACTGTACGACCGGGAGAACCTCTCGGGCAAGGCTCGTTGACGCCGTCTTTACGCGGCCTGTCGATTCCCCGAAGGTCACAGTGATGATGTGACCGCGTGAGACCTACGCGTAGTTGCGGCCACGCCCGTCTTCCCGATACCTCACGCAACCGGGAAAACCACCGTGCCTTCCCGTGGTGCGGCGAACCGGCCTCGCACCCTGTGCCGAACTGCCCGCTTGCGCAAACCACGGGATCGAACGTGCCAGCGATCACGGCATTCTAAAAAGGACGGTTCGCGAGGCGGCCGAGCATCCCCGCCACCAGCGCCGTCTGACCGGGCACCGCGTCCGGGTACATGAACTCGCCCCGCGCGTGCGCGCCACCGCCCACCGCGCCGAGGCCGCAAAGGACCGGGAGGCCGAGCCCGGCGACGAAGTTCGCGTCGCTCGCACCGCCGACCGTCACGTCGCGCAGTTCGTGCCCGAGTTCGGCCGACACCGAACGCGCGACGTCCAGCAGCGGCGCCGACACCGCGTTCAGGCTCATCGGGGGCCGGTTCCAGTCGTGCTCGACCTCGATCCGCACCCGCGAATCGCTGACCTCGATGGCGTCGAACTCGGCATCGACCCTGCGCTGCTCGGCTTCGGTGAGCACGCGGATGTCGATCCCGGCGGAGGCCTTGCCCGCCACCACGTTGGTACCGGTGCCGCCGGAGAACAGCCCGGTGCTGATGGTGGTCCCCTTCGCCGGGTCGGCGACGGCGGCGGCCGCGGTGACCCATTCGGCGAGTGCGTGGATCGCGTTGGCCCCGTCCTCCGGTGCCAGCCCGGCGTGCGACTCGATCCCGGTGGCCGTGGCCGCGAAGATCCCGGTGCCCTTGCGGCCGGTCTTGACCGCGCCGTCCGCGCTCGGCTCCAGCACCAGCGTGGCGTCCACGCCCGCCGCGACCCGCTCGATCACCGGCCGTGACGCGAGCGAACCGATCTCCTCGTCACCGTTGAACACGAACGTCACCGTGGGCACCGGCCCGAGTTCACGGGCGACCCTCAGCGCCCAGATTCCCTGCACCAGACCGGTTTTCATATCGAAGATGCCGGGCCCGCTGAGCCGCTCGCGCCCCTCGGCCTCCGGTGCCTCCCAGTTCGCGAGCGTGCCCTTCGGCCAGACCGTGTCGTAGTGGCCGATGATCGCGACACGGCCGGGGCCGGTGCCGGGGAAGGTCAGCGTCGCGATGTCACCGTATTCACCGCCGGGGTGGCGCTGGGCATCCTCCGCCGCGCCGAGCCTGCGCGCGGCGATGTCCTGCACCAGGTCGAGCCCGTCCTTCAGGCCGTCGAGGTCGTAACTGCTCGTCTCGCAGCCCACCAGGTCGAGGATGTCGGCGACGATCTCGGCCGAGACGTCGGTGGCGCGGGAAGCGAGTTCGGTCATGATCTGCTTTCTGTGCTCGGTTTTCGCGTGGAAGAGGATCAGGCGCCGGGGCCGAACGGCAGGCCCAGCAGGTACCAGAGGACGAAGAACGCCACCCAGACGACCCAGATGACGGCGGTCAGCGGCAGCGTGAACGACGCGAGCGTGCCGATGCCCGCGGACTTCCGGTAGCGCTGCATGAACCCGAGCGCCATCACGAAGTACGGGCTCATCGGCGTGATGCAGTTGGTCACCGAGTCGGCAACGCGGTAGATCGCCTGTGTGACCTCGGGGTTGATCCCCAGCAGCATCAGCATCGGGATGAAGATCGGCGCGGCGAGCGACCACAGCGCCGAGCCGCTCGTGATGACCAGGTTCATCACGGTCACCACGACGGCGATGCCGACCAGCACCAGCCAGCCGTGCAGACCGAGGTCGCGCAGGGCCTTCGCGCCGCTCACCGCGATGATCTCGCCGATGTTCGTCCACTTGAAGTAGGCGAGGAACTGCGAGATCGCGAAGAACAGCACCAAGATCGGCGCCATCGACCGGACGCCTTCGACCATCGCCGCGATCACGTCGCGGGCGCTGCCGAACGTGCCGGTGAGCTTGCCGTAGACGGTGCCGAGCACGGCGAAGAACAGCCCGAGCACGAGCGCCATCCCGGTGAACAGCGGCGAGTTGACGACGCCGCCGTTCGGGCCGCGCAGCGGTGACGACGCCGGGATCAGCGCCACCACGAGCACCGCGATGAACGCGAGCGCGACGAGCCCGACAACGCGCAGCGCGCGCCGTTCGCGGGCGGTGACCTCGACCTCGCTCAAGTCCGCCGGGTCCGGCTGGTCGGTTTCGTCGGCCGCGAGGTCCGGCCGCCTCGCCATGACCGTCTCGACGACGATCGTGATGACCAGCGCCACGAGCACCGAGGACGCGAGGCCGAAGAAGTAGTTCGACACCGGTGTCACCGCGTAGTGCGGGTCGATCGTGTGGGCCGCCGCGGTCGAAATGGAGGACAGCAGCGCGTCGGTGGTCGTCAGCGAAGGCGACGCGTCGTAGCCGGCGGAGATCGAGACGAAGGCGACGATGCACCCGAGCACCGGGCTGCGGCCCGCCGCGCGGTAGACCAGCGCGCCGAGCGGGATGAGCGTGACGTACGCGGCGTCGCCCGCGATGTGCCCGACCATCGCGGTCATGGACAGCACGAAGGTCAGGTACCGGCCCGGCACGCGCGTGACCATGCGCCGCAGGAGCGTGCTGATCAGCCCGCTCCGCTCGGCGACGGAGATCCCGAGCATCACGGTGATGATGGTGGCCAGCGGCGGGAAGTTCGCGAAGTTCTGCACCGCGCCGTCGACGACGACCTTGAAGCCGTCGGCGCTGAGGAGGTTCCGCACCGCGATGGGCTTGCCGGTCGCGGGCTGCACGGCACTGAGCCCGGTGGCCGACAGCACCGCGCTCAGCGCCACCACGGCCAGCGCCAGCAGCCAGAACAACCAGAACGGGTTGGGCAGCTTGTTGCCGACCCGTTCGATCACCGCGAAGACGCGGAACGCCGCCCGCATGACCTTCGACCGAGGTTCGACCGCGTCCGCACTGTTCATCCGGAGCGACTCCTCCCCGCGGTCACCGTCGCGCATGGCCGCTCCCTACCGCACTGAGACAAGTTTCCGCACACTGTGACATCTGGTTGGGAGATTTGCCAGAGCTTTCACATAGGATCGGGATGATCCTGCATTCGAGCGGAGGGTAATGGGTCCGACACTGGACGAGCTGGACCGGCGCCTCGTCGGCGCCCTGCACCTGGCGCCGCGCGTCACCTGGGACGACCTCGCGGCGATACTGGCCGCCGACGCCAGCACGCTCAAACGGCGGTTCGACCGGCTCTCCGAGGCCGGGGTGTGCCGCGTCATCGGGCAGATCGGCTGGGGCATGCACTCCACCGCGATGCCGGTGCACCTGTTCGTCGACATCAGCGGCAAGACCCCGCTCGCCGTGCTCGACCGGCTCGGCGCACTGCCGCACCTGCAGTACCTCGCGCAGGTCTCCGGCGACTACCCGGTCTACGCCACCGTGCACGCGCCGTCCGAGCAAGCGACCAGTGAAGTGCTGGACAGGGTGTACGCGCTGCCCGGCGTCCAGCGGGTGATCACCCTGCCGTCGCTGCGCACCCTGCGCCG
Source organism: Amycolatopsis minnesotensis (assembly GCF_039529815.1). Taxonomy (NCBI): domain Bacteria; kingdom Bacillati; phylum Actinomycetota; class Actinomycetes; order Pseudonocardiales; family Pseudonocardiaceae; genus Amycolatopsis; species Amycolatopsis minnesotensis. The sequence continues at coordinate 80,340 of NZ_BAAANN010000013.1, forward strand.
GGGTGCCGGCTGGGACCCGAGGCTGCTGACCGACCGCGAACGGCGCAACCTGCTGGCCATCGCGGGCCCGGCGACCGAGGACGTCGCGGCGGCCGTGCCACCGGACAAAGCGCTGAGCGAGGCCGAGCGGACCGTGATGTCCATGCTGCAGCAGGACGGGCGCGCGTCCGCCGCGGGAATCGCCAGGACCGCCGGGCTCGCCACGTCGACCGCGCACCGGCTGGTGCGGCGCATGCTCGACGAAGGATGGGTCAAGCCGCGGTTCGAGGTCGTCTCGGAATGGCTCGGGTTCCTCACCACGTTCGTGCTGCGCTTCCGCGTGCCACCGGGTCGCACCACGAGCGTCATGCGCTCGCTGGCCGAGCTGCCGCAGACGCGGCTGATCGCGCACGTCGCGGGCGACACCTCCGTGCTGTGCATGGGGCTTCTCCCCGACCGGACCGCGCTGGCCACGTTCATCGACGGCGACCTGGCCCGGATCGACGGCATCGACACGATGGGCATCGACGTCGTGCTCACCGAGCGGCGGCGGTACTGGGTGGACCGGGACTCCGTGGCCGGGATCGGCCGGTTCCACGCGCCGCCGCTGCTTCGAGCGTAGAGCGTCGCAAAACCTTCGCCTTGCGTAGTGAGTACTCACTACGTATAGTCGACGGCATGGACTCCGAACCTGCGCCGCGTCGGCGCGCACCGCGGAAGAGCATCGAAGAACGCCGGGCGATGATCGTCCAGGCCGCGATCCCCCTGCTGGTCGAACTCGGCCCGTCGGTCACCACGCTGCAGATCGCCCGTGCCGCGGGGATCAGCGAGCCGACGATCTTCCGCGCGTTCGCGGACAAGAACGAGGTCCTCGCCGCCTGCCTCGCCGAGGCGACCGACCCGCAGCACCTGGTCGACGAACTCACGTCGATCGAACCGTCCGCTTCGTTGCGCGAGCGCGTCCTCGCGGTGATCGAGGCGCTCCGCGCACACGGGGAACGGACGGGCGCGGTGGTCAACGCCGTCACCGTGGCCGGGCCCGTGCGACCGCGAACGGCCGAGTCGCTCTCCGATGAGGAACGGACCCGCCTGTCGGCCAGCCGCACGTCGTCGTACCAGCGCATGCACGACGCCGTGACGGCCGCGCTGGCGCACGACCGGCCACGGATCCCGGCCACCGAAGCCGCCACCCTGGTGCTCGCGATCGTCCTGGCGCTCGGCCGCGGCGACGGGTGGCACACCGGCCCGGCGAGCGTGACCACCGACGGGCTGGCCGACCTCGTGCTGCACGGCATCACCGAGTAGCGCCCCTTTCCGCACCCCGAACCGTCCCGGAGCCGCCGGCGACCGGTCAAAGCACGGAGGAAAACCCGTGGCGTCCCTTGCTGCCCGGATTCCGGCGATCGGCCGGAACCCCCGCTTCGTCGCACTGTGGACAGCGCAGTCCGTTTCCACCCTCGGCGACGCGCTGACCACGCTGACCCTGATCCTGCTGATCACCGAACGGACCCATTCCGTCGCCGCGGTCGGCGGGCTCACCGTCGCGCTCGCGGTGCCCGCGATCGTGATCGGCCTGCTCTCCGGTTCGTTCGTGGACAGATGGGACCGGCGGCGGGTGATGATCGCGAGCGACGTCGCGAGGGCCGTACTGCTCGCCGCGCTCGCGCTCGCGGGCCCGTCGCTGGTCACGATCTACCTGATCGCGTTCCTGCAGGCCGCCGTCGGCACCTTCTTCAACCCCGCGCGCGCCGCGCTGATGCAGGTCGTCGTGCCCGCGGCCGAGCAGGTGCGCGCCAACTCGCTGATCCAGACGACCACCGTCGTCGGCGAACTGGCCGGCACCACGCTCGCCGGAGTTCTCGTCGGCGTGTGGCACACCTACTGGCTGTCGTTCGCGATCGACGCCGCGACGTTCGCCTGCTCCGCCGCGCTCATCCTGACGATCCGGCGGACCGCGCCCGAACCGGACGCCGAACACCCTTCGACGTTCGCCGCGGTCGCCGAAGGCCTGCGTGCCGTCCGCGCCTCGCCCACCCTTCGCGCGCTGCTGCTGGTGTTCAGCGCGCTCACCTTCGCGCTGAGCCCGATGGCCGTGCTGCTGACCCCGTACGTCGTCGACACCCTGCACATCTCCACCAGCTGGATCGGCCCCGTCCAGGCAGGCGACACCGTGGGCACCATCCTCGGCGGCACGGTTCTCGCGATCGCGGCGAAACGGGTCAAACCCCGCGCCCTGATCATCACCGGCATGGCGGTGCTCGCGATCCTGATCGCGTCGATCGCGGTCGCCACGACCGTGGTCGAACTGCTCGCGGTCTACTTCGTGTTCGGGCTGCTGACCGTCGCGGTGCAGACCGGGATCGGCGCACTCACGCAGACATCGGTGGACAACGCGCTGATGGGCCGGTTCATCGGGCTGATGTCGATCGTGCCCGGCCTGGTTTCCGTGCTGTCCATGGCGTTCGCGGGCACCGCGGGCGCGGCCTTCGGCGTGCGCACCATCTTCGTCACCAGCGGAGCGATCCTCGCGGTGACCACGTTCCTGTCGTGGCGCCAGTTCCGCACGGCCGACCTCAAGCGGTGACCTGCGCCGCGAGGAACTCGTCGATGTACCGCCAGGTCGTGCCCCGCGCCTTCCGGCCGGTCAGCACACCGAGGTGGCCGCCCGGCGCGGTGCGGAAGTCGACCGACGGTGCGTTTTCGAGCAGCTCCACCACGCGTTCGACGGCGGCGCGCGGCGCGATCGTGTCGTTCTGGCCCGCGATCACCAGCGTCGGCGCCTTGACACCGGTGAGCGAAATGATGCGGCCGTTGAGGTCCACGGTGCCCTCGGCGAGGTCGTTCGACCGGAAGAACCGGTGGTAGAGCTGGCCGAAGGTGCGGCCGGGGTAGGCGATCATGTTGTCCATGAAGTGATCGACCGCTTCGATCTGGGCGAGGAAGTCGCGGTCGTCGAGGTTCTTCAGTATCGCGATCGGCTTGGTGATCTCCTTGTTCAGCCCGGTCGCCCGGAACACCCTGCTCACGATCGCGGACGGCGCGCCGCCGAGCACCCGGTAGATCGGGGTCAGCAGGTGCCCGCCGGTCAGGTCCACCAGCGGGCGGAACGGGGCGATGAGCGGGATCGCGGTGAAGTCGAACGGCGAGGCGATGGTGACGATCGAATCGATCGGCAGCTCCGGCTGGTCGGCGGCGGTGAGCAGCGAGAAGATGCCGCCGAGGCACCAAGCGACGACGTGCACGCCCTGGCCACCGGAATCCTCGCTGACCTTCCGGATCGCGCGCGGCAGCACTTCGTCGATCCAGTGCTCGACGCCGAGCCTGCGGTCGGAGAAGGCGACGTTGCCGTAGTCGACGAGGTACGTGCGGGTGTCACCGTCCACGAGGTGTTCGGCGAGGCTGCAGCCGCGACGGAGGTCGAAGCACAGCGCGGGTGCCGCGAGCGGCGGCACGAGCAGCACCGGCGGCCCTTGCGGCGCCGGCTTCCCGTTACCGGTGGTGAGCCGGTACAGCGACCGGTTCGGACCCTGGTCCACGAGCACCCTCGGCACCGGGCGGAGATCGGCGACACCGCCGTGCAGCACCTTGCCGACCACGTTCGACGCCGCGGCAGCGAGCCGAGCCGGGGGTGAAGCCATGCGTTCCTCCTGCGAAAGTCGTTCCGCGCATCTTCTCCCGGCGCGGGGCGCCCGCTCAACCGGCCACTCCGGCAAGCACCCGGCAAGCGGTCCACTTCGGAGTGTCCGAACTCGACTGCGAGAACGACGCTGTTTCCGCCTCGTGGTGGGGAAAACGACTGGATCAGCCCGGTTCAGCACGGCGGGCCAGCGCTGACAACGGACTTCCCGGCTCTCACCGAGCGAGAATGACCTTCGCCACGGTGTAGGCGAAGCCCTAATCCTCCTTCGCACCGGGCGCGCTGCCCGCCGCCCTCGCCTCGTACTCGGCGCGAGCACCGGAATGCGCCGCGGACGCGAGCACCTGGTCCGCGCCGAGGGCCCTGATCAGCCACTCGCCGAACCGCCGCGGCAGCAACCTCGTGATCCGTCCCGTCGCGTCCAGCGACCGCGGCACGTACACGTCGAACCGGGGCCGCTTCAGCACGGCGACGATGGCCTCGGCGACGTCCTCCGGGCGCACCGACTTGATCATCTTCGTCTCGCCGAGACCGCTGGCCAGCTCCGTCCGCACGATCGCGGGCATCACGCACGACACGTCGACACCGCTGCCGTGCAGTTCGAGGTGCACCGCCTCGGACAGCCCGACCACGCCGTGCTTCGTGGCGCAGTACGTGGCGCCACCGGGAAAGCCGGAAACTTGTTTATGACACATTGGTTCTGTGACTGTCCGGGGCATGACCCGGACAGTCATTTCACCAGTACAAGCCATCATCTACCTGCGGTTATCGGAACTTCGAGACGATGATCTCAACGAGAACGGAGACGGCAAGACCTTCAGTAGCCGAGAGAAGAAGCTGCGCGACCTTGCGGATCGACTCGGCTGGGAGGTCGTCAAGGTCATCATCGAGAACGACATCAACCGGAAGAACGGGAAGGCCCGGAACGCCTCGGCGTTCAAGCGCCGCAAAGTCACCCTTCCGGACGGCACCACTGCAATGCGGGTGGTGCGCCCCGGTTTCCAAGAGACCCTGCGACTCCTGAAGGCCGGGCATGCAAACGGCATCTTGGCCGAAGACCTGGACCGGACGATGCGGGATCCTCGGGACCTCGAAGACTTCATCGACATCGCTGAGGAGCAGAAGGTCAACGCCCGCTCGTTGTCGGGCTCCCTGACGTTCACAGACGGAGGCACGGACGCCGAGATCCAGATGGCGCGAACCATGGTGATGGTCGCCAACGCCCACTCGCGCGCGACCAGCCGCCGCGTCACCCAGGGCATGGAGCGCCTGGCACGAAACGGCCAGTGGAAGGGCGGAGGGCGCCCGTTCGGCTTCGAGGCCGACGGTGTGACCCAGATCCCAGCCGAAGCCGACGTCGTCCGGCACTACTCGGAGCGGTTACTCCAGCTCAACCGGGGAACCGGCAAGCTATGGAGCCTGCGATCCTTGGCGGCCGAGTTGCAAGAGGGCAACGTGACGCCTGTTAGTGGCTGTCGCTGGACTGGCACGATTCTGAGAAACGTCCTGCGTCGCCCGCGCAACGCTGGCATCTCCACCTACAGGGGCGAGGAAGTGGGCAGGCTGCCTGGCACGCCGATCGTGGACGAGGCAACCTTCCGAGCCATCGCACGCCTCCTTGCCGATAGGTCGCGCATCTGCGGCGGCGCCCCGCCGCAGTGGTTGGGCTCGGGCATCTATCTGTGTGGCATCCACGCCGATGGGACGAAGTGTCAAATCGGACAAAGCGGCGTCCCCCTGAAATCCGGAGAGTACGCCCGCCGATACATATGCAGTGAGCAAAACCACATCGGACGCAATGCGGTGAACCTTGACACCTACGTGCAGGCCACCCTGATCAACCGAATAGCGCGAGATCCTGACTTCGTGGAAAGCTTCATTCCGCGACCGTCGCAACCAGACGTGGACACGGTGGCCCTTCAGTCCGAAGCAGCTGCCATCCGCGTCAATCTCGACGGCCTGGCCGAAGACAGGGCGCTTGGACTGATCACCCGGGACCAGATGCTGAGCGGGACAAAGATGGCTCAGGATCGATTGATGAAGATCAACCGACTCCTGACTACAGCCATTGTGGAGTCGCCGCTGACGAGCCTGGTTGGCATCGACGACGTGGACGCAATGTGGGCAACACAACCGATGAGCGTCAAGCGCTTCGCCGTGGACACGCTCATGGAAGTCACCGTGCACGTGAGCGGGCGCCGAGGCCGCGGGTTCCACCCTGACACAATTGACCTCCGTTTCAGGACACCCGATGAGCTTGAGGACGCCACGTAAGACCATGCCGCCGATCGGGTGGTGATCAACGAGACAATGCAGGTAATTGTCCCTAGTCCATCCGAGGTATAAACTGCCCCACCCGGGGAAGCGCAGGGGCCAAGAATCACCTGGCCCCTGCGTTTTTATTACTCTCCGCATTTGTTGACCACTCTTGTCCTTCGATCAGTGGTGCGTTCGTGAACCGGTTGCTGATCGAAAAGCACTGTTGTGTAATCCCCTGTGACTCCCCCGAACAGGGGGTGGACAGACACAGGCCGTGCGCCTATGTCAGATGACCCGGACAGGAAGTGTTAGCTACATGGGGAAAGTAGCTCTGATCGTGGTTGTCGAGGGTGAGGGTGGCCCTTGCGACAACCACCGGAGGACAACCGACGGTAGACCCGCCACGCTGTACCACGTCGATCTTGACTCGGCCCGTGGTGAGGACGATGTGCACCACGTGCTCGCCCGCCACCGAAGGACGCCGAAACGCCGTCCTGGCGGCAACACGGCACGCAACGGGCCTGAGGAAGACGCCGCGACGGTGCGGGAGTGGGCACGTGAACATGACCTCCCGGTCAGCGCACGCGGCCGCATCTCCGCCGAGATCCGGCGGGAGTACAAAGCGCACATGGCTTTGTCCGACTCGTTCACCGTGGCCGACGCGGTGAAGGAGGCCGAAGAGGAAAGCCAGAAGGTCGTCCAGATGCGGTTGCACCGCGAGCGAGGGAAGGACGACGACGCCACTTAGGGAGGGGAGGCCCGCATGGCGCAGAAGATTCAAACCATCATCAGCACGGTCGATGACCTGGACAATTCCCAGGAGGCGACCGGAAGCCGGGCGTTCGAGGTGGGGTCCCGGAAGTTCCTGATCGACTTGTCCGACGACAACGCCGCACGCTTCGACAGCGACTTTAAGGAGTGGACGACCGGCTTGAAGAAGCGGACGTTCGCGCTCGGCAAGAAGACCTACACCCGGTGGCTATCCGAAGAGGACGCCGAACTGTTCGACAGGATGGTCTCCTTCTGGACGAAGGCCGCTCGTCGGGTGCGCGATGATGACGACGAGCCAGCCCACGTGCTAATCGATGGTCGTGGCAAAGGTCCGCTGGAAACGATCATTCCGGTTCCCGTGCGGGGCCAAACCTGGTGGATGGACCCTGAGCGGCCGTTCAGCCGGTCCACTGGAGAAGGCTTCGCCGCCGCACGCCTCGCGGTACGCAGGTGGGCGCGCGAGCACGGCTGGCCCGAACTCGGCGAACGCGGCATGGTTCCCCATGAGGCGTACGACCGCTGGTTCGATGAAGTCTGGTCCGCAATGGACAGTCCGTCGTGGGAACAGCTCGCCCGCGAGACACCGGATCCCGGCAGGCGCGCGAGCAAACCGCGCCGCCACACGAAATGAGACATCTGTGGAACGTGATTGGACACCATGTCTGTCAACGACAATGACGAGATAACCGACGTCGACGAGTACCTCAGGAACAATCCGAAGTTCGCCAAGTGCCGCCGGGGCAATCACAACTTCCCGGACGAGGACGAGGTGCCGCTGCTGGAGGCGTACAACGACCCTGCGGCCACGCACGAGAAGTTGTTCGTGTGCCCGCGGTGCAAGGCGAAGAAGCGTTCGCGGTTCAGCATCGTCCTTCGCCGGGGCCGCGTCGTCAGCTACGTCGAGCTAGACCCTCGGGGGGACTACACCGAAGCGAAGGGCTACCTGGCCAAGGGAATCCGGATCAGTCGCCGCTACGCCCGGGAAGTGCAGATTCGCGAAGACCTGGAAGGCAAGGCCGCTTCGGTTCGCCGGAACGAGCGGGCCGCCCGGCGCGGCGCCGCGCCGGTGTCCACTAAGGCCAAGGGGCAAGGAAGGACCCGGAAGGCGGCTGCCGCGTGATGGCCCCCGTCTTGGCCGAGCCGTCCTGGTCGTTGTGGGCTCACGCGTGCCTTACGCTGGCTACCCGGCTCCGGAAACCGCACGGGGTGTGCATCGTGCTGGACGACGGCTCTGAGATTGCCTGCGAATGCAGTTTCGACGGGATACTCGACACCGGAGAAACCGTCTGGCTCGCGACACCCGCAGCAGGCGAGCGGGTGGAAGTGGCCCGCCTGGACGGTGTCGTGGTCGACGACCTACCGGTCGGTGCGATCGTTCACCTGGGCACGAAACTCGACGGCTGGACATGCCCGCGTTGCGGTTCGGTCTGCTACGACCCACGGCGCGTTCGGGAGCACCAATGCGACACCTGCCGGCGGGATCACTGAGCAAGCAGAAACTCGCACGGCCTATGTGGACGGTGCCCGCTGAGATAGTGGGCAATCGAGACTGCCCCTCGCTGGAAGACCAGCGACGAGGGGGCAAAAGAGGTGGTTACGAGTGATGGTGGGGCATCGGTCAGGATCAAGGTAACCCTGACCCGGACAGGATCACGATGAGGAGGGTCCTGACCGATTCTCGTAGCCGCCGTGGTGCGGCCCGACGGGTTGAGCAGTAGGCGATCCGTCGGGCTTGCACTCCGACAACAAGCGTATGCATTGGCCTATGGACTGGTCATTGGACTAGTTGTCAGCCAGCGATCGAACCCCGGCGGGTAGTTGAGCGATCATCTATCGGGAGGCCATACGGGGGACTCGGACTTCGCATTGACAGACGGGTGCACTAGAGTGCACCTGTCGGTTCCTTTCAGGTGGTCCATGTCCGGGTCATAAGTATGGGTTACCGACAGGACAGCCCCCGGCGTTCGCGTCGGGGGCTGTTCTAAGTTCGGGGCAGATCAGCAGGTCAGAGCATACGTCCGACCATAGGATTATCGGGTCCTCGTTATTGTCTGGCCCGGTACCGGCTGCGTACGATTTTGGGGTACCCCTTAAGGGGTACGAGGACCCGGACAGCCTCTCAGCCCCGCCTCCGGCGGCTCGCTCGCTTGGCCTGGCGCACCGGCCCGCACCCTGCGGGCCGTCCAACCTGACCTTGTGGACTGGTCGCTGGGTGCTGCTGTGAGGATCTTGTAACCCATACTACGAATAGGACCCGGACACCACATGAATTCCACTCAGGACACGTCATTTGGCGTGCGCTCGAACGTGCATATTGAAATTGACGGGCCGGATAAAGATCCTCGTTTCGAGGCTTATCTTGTCGAATCGGAAGACGATTGCCTGCCTCTCGAACCGCGATTCACTAAGCCCGTCGCCGAGCAAGTTGTGGCGTGGACGAACAAGGTTGCCGACGACACGGGCGGCTTGTCGATCTGCGAGTGGTCGCAGGAGGGCTACGTTCTCGTGTTCACCGACAGCCCGTTCCGGCCGTCGAAGGTCGTGCAGCCCGATGAAGACGGCCTGTACGCCCTTGGGCTCGGCTGGGCTTGGAAGTCCACGGAGGTCGAGCTGTGACCGAGGTCCGTGGGCTCGTCCTCACCCCGGATGGCGAGATCGAAGAGAAGTTGTTCCCCCCGACTGGGCATGACCTCCTGAAGGCGCTGTATGGAGCGATCAACTGTGACGCCGTGCAAGCTGTCCTTCTTGGTCACGGTGCACACGTAGGCACGATGTACCTGGACGAGGAGGGCAAGGTCGAGCAGCAACTCGCCATGCCGAACGAGTACGCCACCATCGTCGTATCGGGCGTCAACCACGTCGTGCATGAGGTCTACACCGGAACGGCCGTGTTCCTCGGCCCGCCTGACAGTGAGGGCAACGACACGTCGCTCTCCGAACTGGCGGCAACGTATATCCGAGGTCTCGTGGCCGCGCTCAAGCGAACCGACGCCGTTCGCGAGTTCCGGAACGGGGGTTCTGATGCCTGAGCAGTCCAATGTGGTCCAACCCGAGCTGTACGCCTTCGAAGCTGGCACGATGAGCCTCACCGGTTCCATCATCGATCGCGACGACGGACGTTGCAGCGTCCGAGGAAAGTTCGAAGACGACGCCACCAACGCCGACCAGCGACTCGAATTCCTTTCTGTACCAAGAAAAACGTTCGCGGACTTGTTCAGGTCCTTCGCGGACAACATCGCACCGGTCCAGGACGGAGCCTACAGCTTCTGGTGCGAGCTACACGTTGCGGAACTGGAAGGGCGGCCGTCGCTGGCACACGACGAGGACAGCAACACCTGGAACCTCGTGCTGGACGATATGGAATGCCCCCATGCCGACGAACGACTGTCTTGTCGTCCGTCCTGGCGCATGGGGCGCGTGGCTCTGGACGGAGGTGCGCTGTGAACAGCGAAGGCGGGCTCGCACGGATACTCCGGGAGACCGTCGCGTTCTCTTGGCCTTCGCAGGCGGGACAGTACCCGGCCGACGGACCTTGTGGTGTCAGCTACTTCCGGGGTGACGTCAGTCCCGGGTCCTATGTGGACTGTCTGCTGTACCGCGACAAAAAAGGTGTGGTGGTCGGCATCCTGAACCGGTACCCGAAGGACTTCCCACCGTACGAGAAGGCAGGGAACATCAACATCTTCGTACGGCCCGACATGCTGCGGCAGGGCATCGCCACGATGTTGTTGCGAGAAGCGCTCACCCGATGGCACGTGAACTTCGAGCAGCAGCAGTGCACACCATCCGGTGCGGCCTTCCTTGACGCGTTCATTCGCGCTGACCTCAAGAAGGGCAAGAGAGGGTGGCGGCGTGGCTGACCATCAGGTGTGCCAAGTCATGACCCGGTACCGGGGCGTGGAATCCAGGTGCCTTAAGGAAGCCGCGTACTTCACGGCCTACTTCAACGATGGCACGGACGGCCTGTACTGCTGTGCCGCTCACCTTGCCCGCGCCGTTGAAGCGGTACTTGGCATCCCAGGCGTGTCGAAACGAGCAAGCGCCACCGTCTGGCCGCTGCAAAGGAAGGAGCAGAGGACCGCGCTGTCTCAGCGTTGATTCCGTCGCCTACCTCCACGGAGGTAGGCGCGCGGTGTCCACACAGGACAGTAGATGACCCGGACAGGTCCAGGAAGGAACAGAAATCGTGAACGACAAACCACAATCGATCGGCGAGAAGCAGCTTGCGGATGCTGACACCGATGTCATTTGGCAGCAACTCGGCCGACCTCTGCTCATGGAACTCGGTGCCCGCGATCTCGTGTACATGGACGACGGCGTGATGTTCCGCTTCGGCCCGAACAGCCCCGTCAAGCTCCGCAAGATCATCGTGAAGTTGAACGGCTCGGACCTGTACGAGGTCGAGGTCGGATATCTCCAGCTCCCCAGCTACGAATGGAACGTCATCGAGCAGGTGTCCGATGTGTACGCAGATTCGTTGCCCGAAGTTGTTCGGCGATTGTCGGCGAAAGCCGTGGACGCATGAGCAGCCGTGTCCACATCGCCCCCGCCCCAAAGAAAGACACGGGAGACGCGATGTCCAATCAGGACCAGTCCACACCACCGCGACAGGCCAAGCGTGGAAAGGGGCGCCCACCCATCGGCGGTGAGATCCGACAGGAGATCGGCGACGACCTCAAGGCCGTAATCGAAACGTGGGCAATGGCCCAGGGATCCAATCGGGCCGCCGCAGTCCGAACGTTGCTGCGGCGAGGGATCGACCTGGAGCTTGACCCGATGTCGCGCACGGTCGTCGTCGAAGGTGATGAGCTGCACGTCCTGCTCGGCACCTTGCAGACCGACTGCGTCCGCCGCGTCCGGTTCGCGTTCGACAGCGGCCTCAAGGTCAAGGTCAACGACGAGAACTGGACGCCGTCCCTCGGTTCCCTTGAAAATTCCGCCACACCAACCGAAAAGGAATAGCCGGTGACTTTCGACTTCACGCCCTACGCCACCCACGACGTCTTTTACGAACTCCGCACGACACCGTTGCACGGTCCGCATGTCCGAATAGGGACCACATTCAACCTCAACAGCGAGGCCGAGTTCCGTGCGGAAGCCGGGGCGTGGCTGAGGACCAGGCTGCCGAGGGAGACCATCGACGAAGCCAACTGGCCGGAAGTGTTCGACTTCTTCAAGACCCTGGCCGATCCGCAGGCCGTCGCCGATGTCGCCACAGACTGGGCCACGCGACCGCGGAGCGTTCGGGCCGTGCAGCTTACCGAGGACAACTTCCAGCGTGTCCGTGCCTGGATCGAAAGCGAAGGCGGCGAGGTTCCCTGGACCGGGCAAAGCCACTCGGGCAGTAGGTCGATGGCTGTGGACACAGTGGACGGCGAGCACAACGCCTTCGCAGGTGACTTCGTTGTCCATGACCAATCACGCCAGGAGTGGCGCGTGGAGCCCGCCGACTCGTTCGCTGCCGGGCATGACCTCCTGCAGACGGGGCGGTGATCCACAGTGGACGACACGACTCACACGTTCCTCCGCCGGACATCCCTGCACTGCCCTATCCCCTACGGCACCCGTGTTCGCGTCACGGGCGTGCTCGAACGGGACCCGGGCCCCCTGCCGGTCGGCGCTAAAGGAACCGTCGTCGGCGGCAACGGCGGACAACTCTGGATGAAGTGGGACAACGGCCGGTCGTTGTCCCTTCTGGTTGACGAGGACCCCTACGAGGTGATTGGCGCCCACGTCGGTGAGTTCGTCCGGCTGGTGCGCGAGAATGTTCCCGAGCTGGAAGACCTCCACCTCCATCGCGAGGCGGCCGGTCACCTGGTCCTCGACATGATCCGCATTCACCGCGACCAGCGCGGCCGGGGGCTCGGCGAGCGCACGATGCGCCTGCTCGTCGAGTGGGCCGATTTCCACGGCCTGGTCCTGGCAGCCTCGGCCTGCCCCGAAGACGAGCCACCGTGGACGAAGGTGGGCAGGCATAGCTACTGGCTCGGACGCCATGGGTTCCGGCTCACCGAGCGCGGTAACTCGACGATCGGTGAGCGGTACTACCGCCTGCCTAAAGGGCAACGTCCATGAGCGACTTCCCGCCCCCGCCGAACATCCAGGGGAACTACACGGGGTCCTGCGTGGCGTGCATGAAGGGCACGAATACCGGCCTCGTTCTCGTCGGAGACGCCGCGTTCGTTTCCGCCGGCCTGATCGCACTGGGCATCCCGCAGCATCAGGTGCAGTTCGTTCTCGCCGCCGCGACCGGGCATCCGGACGGCGAACTCTCCGCGGGCGAGATGCCCGCGGTCGTCCGGGCGTGCGCCTCGTGTGCCCGCCGAGCCAAGATGGAGGTAGGACTGTGGCCGACCGTCCCCGTGTACGTGCCCCCGAAGCCCCGCTCGTGAACGTGTCCGGAGTGGCCGAACTCGTCGCCCTCGAGGACAGCGTGGCCGAGCTGCCGGACGACGAGCTGCGGGAGCTGGCGGCCATCGTGGACAACCTACTGGTGCGGGTGCACACCGAGCAGGCCGCGCGACGGCGGGGCCGCTCGCCCCGGGGCCAGGTCGAGCAGGTGGCTTTCCGGCTCGGCGCCCGCGCCTCCTGCGTGTTCTGCCGCCGGGTCTACGTGGCCGAGCTGGTGCCGGAGCACCTGCTGCTCGACCACTACGACGATCTCCGGGCCTGGCGGCGCACGAGATCGACAGCGGCCTAACTGGACGCCCCGAAGCGACGGAACCCCCGGCAAGAACTGCCGGGGGTTCCTGCTGTCCGCGCAGATGGGGAGGTAGCACGGACAGAGCTGTGACCTACGTGAACACCTTACAACGGCGACGGGACAGGGAGAGGCCACGAGTAGAGGCTGTCCGGATTATCGAGCCAAACGAACTGGTCCTCGTCGCGCGGAGCGGAGACACCGAAGCGGCTTGGGTCCGGGCGACCGAGGTCAAGCCAGGATCGATAGGCGTGCTCCACGGTGTCCCACAGCCGCATCGTCCCGCGCTGCTGGACTGGCCACCGGCCGGGTTCGACAGGTTCGAGATCGGCCTGCGCGAGCGCGGTGTCCGTATGGACGAAGACCCGGCCGGGTGCGCTGGCCAGCCGGAGGCCGGGAGCGTGCAGCCAGAGAAACAGGGCAAGGTCAGTGCCTTCCACGTCGACGACATCCTTCGGGTTCAGGGTTGTCGTGCCGTAGGCGGGGATTCCCGGTTCCGTGAATCCCGTGGTCTGCCCCGGCCCGAGTGGACTGTCCGCTCGCTGCCGCAAGGGCATGAAGTGGGCGGGGTACGGGTCGATCCTGCCCGTAACCTCGCCCGGCTTGGTTTTCGTCAGCACCAGCAGCGGCCCGGCCTCCCCAGCATCGAACGGGGCAACGATCGTCCCGCCGTCGGCGAGCTGGTCGATCCAGGCGGGTGGAATCGACGTCACGGCGCAGGTCGCGATGATGCGGTCGTATGGGCCGTGTTCCGGCCAGCCTTCGGCACCATCGCCCGCGGTGAGATGCGGATGCTGTCCGATGGCGGCGAGGTAGTGTCGGGCGGTCTCGATCAGGCCGGGGTCGATGTCGATGGAGGCCACATGGTCGGGGCCGAGGAAGTGGCCCAGGAGGCCGGTGTTGTATCCGGTGCCGGTGCCGATTTCCAAGACACGGTGTCCCGGGCGCGCGCCGAGCCGAGCGAGCATCGCGGCCATCACCCGCGGGCGGCTCGATGACGACGTGGGGATCTCGTGCCGACCGATTCCTTCCCCTGCCGCGATGGTCTGCGTCCGCAGTGTCTCGTCGGAGTACACGAGGTCCAGCCATTCTGGATCACTCGCGGAAATGACCCCGCCGCCGCGCAGCACCTCCGGGACGAACACGTGGCGCGGCACGTCCTTGAACGCCTTGATCCAACCTGGATCGACCAGCACGCCAAGTTCGATCAGACGGTCAGTGAGGGCGCTGGCACGCGCCTCCCAGCCTGCGACGGCGACGAGGTCCACTGGAGATCACTCCTTGGTCAGTGTGTCGGCGAACGCGGCGGCGATCGGCAGGTCACAGGCGTCGGCGAGCCAGCCCCATGAACCCGTCGTGTTCGCCTCCAGCGCGACCCACGCGCCATCGGGCCGAACTACGAAGTCGAAGACGCTGGACTCCAAGCCCGCCAGGCGAAGGTAGCGGAAGACACCTTCCCGCACCTGGTCAGGAAGATCGATTACCTCGTACCGGTGCGAGTCATAGTCCGTTCGCCAGTCGATCCGAGCCTGCGGGCTCTCCGCGTGGATCGCGACGGCGAACACCTGGTCCCCGACCGCGATGACCCGAGGCTCGTACGCCTTGTCCTGCCACTGCTGGGCGAGGTGCGCAGTTGTCTCGATACCGTCCAGATCGTCCAGGTCGGTGCTGGTCAGCAGCCGCGTGTAGACCACCGTCTCCCCGTCGCCTTCCCAGACGATCGGCTCGGCCAACGGCTTGATGACCAGCGGCCCGTACGTGGCGGCGAACTCACGTACGGCCTCGGCCCGGTTGGTGACCAGGGTGGGCGGTACCACCAGACCGGCCGCGCGCAGGCGGGTGAGCTGCCGGGGCTTGTACTCGGCATCGGCCAACGCTGATGGGTGGGACACCCACCGAACGGGCAAGCTGGCGAGCACCCCGCCCAAGCCGGTTCGCGCCTGGGCTCGGCTGAACCGAAGCTCGGGTCCGGAAAGGCCGGACGGCATCTCGAAGTCACGCGGCTTGCAGTAGTAGACCGCGGTCACCTCGTCCAAGCGAACTCGGGAATCGCTGGTCTCCAGGTCCCCAGCCCACCGCCCGACATCCTGGTCAAGGCGAACGTCCATGCTCATGCGGAGCGGAAAGTCGATCGTGTCCAGCGCAGCCCACCGGATACCGCGAGCGTCGAGTTCACTGGACACTTCGGCCGCCGACCACTCCGCGACGTCGCCGAGGATGAGGACCAACGGGTCGGTCACGTGTCGGGCACCGTGTACGAATCGTCGATCAGGTGGCCGTCCTCGTTGCAGTTCCTCTGTATCAGCGTCGGCCCCTTGGCCGTGTGATCGGCGCTCGGGACCAGCGTGATCTTTCGTGCCTTCAGGCCCCGCAGGATGAACGGGCGAGCCGAACTGGGCGCCGCCGAACTGGTGGGCGGCTCCACCAGGTTCACCACGAAGCGGTGCGCGACCGGCGCCAGCGGTTCCGTGATCGCGTGTGGTCGATCAGGCCATGACATCAGGTTCGTCGCCCCTTCTTGTCGAGCGCTGTCCCGAACCAACCAACCTTATGACGTTGCGGCCAGCCGTAAACCAGATGTAACCGTCATGGAGCAATCACCACGTCCATTACGGTGAACTACCGCTGCCAGCGCGCAAAGATCAGCCCTAAGATCACCCGCACTGGCGTGTCTCAGACGGCACTCCCGTGGGGAACGACGAAGCCCCCAAGATCCGGTGCTGGATCTTGGGGGCTTCGCTCGTGCAGCGCCTACGCGGCCATGTACGCACTCAAGTCGAACTCGCCCTTGACCACGCCGTCCAAGAAGGCGTTCACCTCGTCGAAGGTGAACTCCAGCTCGATCGACGGCTCGTCGAGATGACGGAAGATGTACATCCCATCTGAGTCACGGCGCACGGTTTCGAGACGATGCCCAACCTGTCGCCCCTCCCGAACAGCCCTCTGGTAGGCGTCGAAGTCAGCCGCGGTCAGTTGGAGCGCTCGGGTCGCGTACGCGGGGCTGCCCTGGAGTTTGTCGTCGCGCACCTCGACCCAGCCGTCACGACGGGCCACACGCACGCACTCCTTCTTCGGCTCGCTGCGGGTCGCCTTCCGGAATTCGTGGTCGGCGAACCTCGGTGGGCTGGTGGTCATCTCGTGCTCTCCCTTGGGGAATCGGGGTTTTACTGCATTTCCTTGTACTCGCTCAAGACGTCCTTCATGAACGCACGGCTCTCATCGAAGCGAAGCGCGGCGTTGGACAACCGAGCCCAAGCTGCTTCGTAAGCGGCGAGTGCCTTGCGATCGTCCAGGTAACGGTCCTCACCCTCGCCCTCGGTATACGCAAGTTCGAGGGGACCGGCCGCGCCGGGCGATGGAACCCGCAGGAGCACGAATCGATTGCCGATCGGCGACCGTCGGCCGGGCCTTGTCTTGAACGGGAACACCTGGATCATCAGGTGTTTGCGGTTCGAAAGCTTGATCAGGTGGTCGATCTGATCACGCATCACGTCCGCGTCGCCCCACATTCGCCGGAGGCAAGATTCGCTCAGGACGACCTGGATCGTGGGAGCGTCCGCCTTGTCGACAATCTCCTGTCGGGCCAACCGCGCCTGCACGAAGTCCTCGGCGCCCAAGCCCTCATCGTCGATTGGCAGGTCTCCCTGCTGCGCCCGTGCGTAAGCCTCTGTCTGGAGGAGTCCAGGCACGACTTCCATCTGGAACGATTGGATCTGGTCCGCCAGCTTCTCCAAGTCCACGAGCAAGCGAAGGTCGTCGCCGTACGCGCGGTTGTGGCCAGTCGACCAGAACCCACGTTTGTGGTTGTCGCGGCGAAGTTCGCGAAGGGCTTCCTGGTAGCTCTCGTCCTCGAACCCGAGCTGCTTCGCCAGCAAGATCAGGTCTCCAGGACTGATGTTGCTGGCACCGCTGATGAGGCTGGCAATGCGTGGCTGGCTGGTCTCGATCAGCCTGGCGGCCTCAGCTTGCGAGACGCCCGCCGTGTCGATCATGTGCGCGATCTCGCGGCCGAGCAGCAATTTCTTAGCGGTGCGAACGGTTGCGGACATCGATTCGGCCTCTTCCTGGCTTGTCGGGCGATGACTACGGCCAGGCCGACACCTCCCTTCAACAGAGAGGGTATCGCCCCTTGGCCGCTCAATAACACGGACGCGTACAGCTTGATTATCAAGTCTTGACTAATCAGGGTGCATATGTACACACTGTTAATAACCGACTCCTAGATGTGGAGACCTTAGCGTATTGGGGTAGCAGCTATGGAAGCTGTTCGCGAAGTGGTGAGTGTCCTGCTGACCTGCAAAAACGGCATCAGAGACCCCGACGTCGATAGATCGCTGTTCACCCTCGCCTGAGCCTTCAAGCCATCCCGAGGGCGTTGCCATCCGGCGCGGACGCCTTCTCGGGGATATGAGCGGCGGACGGGCGAGGTTGAGCCCGACGAGGTGCACCTCCTGTCCAGGCCCCCGCCAGGACGTGCACGTCCAGGTTCCTTCGTCCGCCTGCCGTCGCCAAGAGCGGCGGTGGAGGTGGCTGTCCCCCGAGCGGCCACTTCCACCGTCTTCCACTCCTACTTGAGGTGTCCACGATGGCCGAACCAGGTCGCTTATGGACTTCACCGTTCACGTGCGGAGGTGACCACCTCCAGCACGAGGTCACGGACGAGGCGCACCAGGCCGCCCGTGAGCTCGAGGTTCCGGTGGTCGCCCTGTGCGGGCACGAGGTCGAGTGGTCGCCCGCCATCGCCGAACCCGGGTCGCCCTGCCGAACTTGCCTGCGGATGGTTCGCCGGTCCCGCGCCGACGAGCGACGCGACGTCCAGCAGCTCGTGCAGGTGCCGGTTCAGCGGGGGCGAGCACCGCGGCACCGGCGTTCCCACGTCTCCCGCCGGACCCGCTTCTTTCTTCCATCGCAGTACCGACCACGCAAGGAGGGCTTCATGATGGCCACCGACGAGCCGATGCCGGCGGAATCACACCGCTCGATCCCGAAGACCGAGGACGGCAAGGGCGCCCTGCCCGGTACGTCGCCGGACGTTGCGCCAGAGAACAACTACGACGCCGAGGCCGAGGCTATGGAAAGCCTCGTCGAAGCGGGCTTCCAGCTCGTGAATACCGGCGGCCCTGAGAACGCGCCGCAGTCGGTCACCTTCGCCCGGTGTGTCGGTCACAACACCGACTTCGTTTACCTGATGCTCGATCAGGACGCGCTCTCGCTCGCGTTCCGCTATCCCTACGAACCGGCGCCCACGACCTTCGAGGAGGCATCCGGGGAAGCTGCTCCCCCTCCCACGGCGAGCGCCACACCTGGTTCGATCACGGAGGTCATCCGGGAAGTCCTGGAGTGGCAGCGTGACTGACGCGCACGATTTCGCATCTGATACCCCTGCCGCACACGAGGAAGTTCCTTCTGAGGAACGGACTTCCGTTCGGGTGTCAGGAGAAACGCTCGATCGCTTCGCGTACGCCATCGGTGGGGCGGTGCGTTCGGTTCGGGGATGTCGCGAGTGGACCCGTAAGGAATTTCGACGCCGGTTGGGCAGTGTCCGAACGGTACAAGCCCTCGCGACGCACGAGCTTGGTACGAGGGCGATGAGTGTCAGCCAGTTTGCGGAGTACTGCCACGCCCTCGGCATCCAGCCTGGCCCGCTAGTCGATCAGGTGTATGACAGCGTCTTCGGGCCGCACGCAGATGAGACGGTCACCGTGGACCTGGACAAGCTCGCCGTGTCCGAACATTCAAACCTTGCCCGCTGGGCGAAGCTGCGACTGGCGACGTTTCCACCATTCTCCAGACATGTGCTCGATCTGCCGCTGCACGCGCAGAACACGCTTGCCGTGCTCTGTGGATTCGAGCGGCGCCAGCTCCTTGAGATCCTGGGCGTGGCCTGAATGTCCGACGGGTCTGGCCGCCACGCCCCGACCTTCGAGCAATGTCCTGAACTTCTCCCCTTTCTCATCCGTCGTGAGGTGGTGATGCACAAGGTCCCACTGCGAATGCTGCGCATTCTGCGCTGGAGTCGAATGTGGATTGGGATGAGCAATTGCGGAGTCATGTGCCTGCCACGCGAGAAGGTCCCCAAGGGGAGCGGTTTTTCGCTGTGCCACAAATGTTTCGCGGCGGGGGCTTCACGTGCATAGCCAGCCAGCTCGACCCGATCGAGCCCCGCTTGAAGGAGCCAGTGGCAGTGGACGACTGGTTCCGCCGGTCCGAGCACACCACCCAACTACCCGTCATACCACCGGAATCGCCATCAGAGCAGACAGTTGACCTCGATCTCAGCCAGTTCGCCACACCACGCCACCGTCCTCTGCATGACTGGCTATTCGCGCAGATGCCTGCGGCGACGTGGTGGCCGCCAGCCGATCCGGACATTGATTGATTAAAACGCAAAGGAGAAACAGGTGATCGCCGAAATCACCCCACAAATACACTCCACCGTATCTCTGGATTCCCCAGACGGAAGCGGAACGATCGACGTTGACAAGCAGCTCGGGCACGTCGTCGAGAGAATTTGGGGTCTGGGGCACACGACGATGATGTCTTGCCAGGACATCGGTCACTACATTGAGCAAGCCACGCCGCCAGCGTTTGTCATTCCGGGTGACGTCGAGTATCACCGCGGGCTGGCATGGATCAAGATGCCGCTGCTGTCTGCCCGTGATCTTCTGGACGATCTGAAGAGGACACCTTTTCGCGATCGGCTTGTCTGCCCGTGGCGCCGGGGTTCATGGCGAATGCTTGCACGAATTGGACTCAGCAACGACGGCGGGTTCGATGTGTCGGCCGCACACCTGTACTTTCCCGCGAATCAGATTCCAGAACTGCAAACAGTGCTGAGCGACTTGAAAGAAGAGAACGATCGATGACACCAGAACACACAGTTCAACTGATCACGATTGACATCGGAAACACTCTTGGCGAGTTCACGGGTCGGTCCACAACGGACCGACTTCGCGAGGTGTCGCCGTTCAGGGAGGTAGCTCCGCACCGGACGGCCGAAGCGGTGCGAGCTCTCCTGCACCGGGAACCTGAACTCACAGACGACCTCGTTTGCCAGATGTGCCAGCGACTGCTCATCCCGTACGGGAACTTCCCGACCGACTGGGATCGGGGGTACGTCCCGTACGAGGACGCGTCGGCGACGCTCGACGAGTTGGCGACGATCGCCCCCGTGGTGACACTGTCCAATATGGCCGTGACGGGCGGGCCGGAGCGGGTCGCCGCTGTGCGCGCGGCGCACGGGCACCAGTTGGAAGAGGTGTACACGAGCTACCGGCTCGGCGGGGCGAAGCCCGAGCCCTGGTTGTGGCGGATGATCGCCGATCGCCGTGGTGTCCACATCGACCGCGTTGTGCACATCGGCGACCGGCTTGACGCTGACGTGTACGGGGCGTACTTCGCCGGGGCGCGCGTGGTGCACCTCCGCAAGGAGGGCAGCACCGTGTACCCCCCTTTCAGCGGCGACCACATCCGTACCGTTTTTCGCCTGTCCGATGCTGCCGCAGCGGTACGCGCATGGGCGGGGCTGAGCGCATGACCTCACGGTACATCTCGAAATCACGGGTCACAGACGGACGCAAAGCATGGGCCGAGTGGTACAAGCAGGGCGCGACGATTAACGAGATCGCCGAGAAAGTGGAAGTGCATTACTCGACGGTGTTACGAACGCTTGCCGATCTCGGTGTTCCACGTCGCCCTCCTGGCGGCGTGTCCACTCGGGCATTCCTGGGAGGCGCCCCGAAAATGGTCATCGAAGGCGAGTGGCATGAAAAGCCCTGAGAATACCCCGGAGGTTACGCCCGGGCTATGCGTTCACGCGCAATGGCCTCGGTGGTACAGCGAAGGCTACTCAATTCAACAGATCGCGAACGCTGCGAACGTTGAATACATGCAGGTGTGGCGCCTCCTTAACGATCTAAAAATAACGCTCCGAAAGGACCATCGGTGAAACCATGAGGATTGTTTGGCGAGTTCCCGCATCCTCCCCCAAGGAACGTGCCCATGCCTGGTATCGCGGCAATCCTGACACGCCCACAGCGATATGCGGCGCAGCCGTCTGCGACGTTCGATTGCTGGAGAAAAGTCGACACCGAAAATTTTGCCAGGTCTGCCTGAAATCAGTTCTGCAACCCCTGCGCCGACGAATGCTGATAGCCAACATTATTCTCGGCGTCATTTTCCTGACGCTGCTCATCATCGCTCAGTTGTACATGGGGTCGCGATGAGCGCGCGAATTACCAGCACCATCGACGATGATTCCCTGTGGAAGGCCGCGCGTGCGGCTGTCCAACGTGGATGGACAATCACGCCGGGAACCTACCGGCAGTTTCCCCAAGCCTCTGCGAGCAAGACCAACGTGGAGTTCCCTGACCTGCCGGGGCTGGCACCGTTCGTCCCCAATTGGTGGCGAAAGCCCATCACGACCACAACCGAAGTGGAAGCCTGGTGGTCCCACGCACCCTACGGAGTGCTGTTGAGCTGCGGACACGGAGTCGATGCGATAGAGGTATCGAGCGAACTGTTCGCGGCCATGATCACGGGGAACCTTTCCTCGTGTCTGGTCGGGCCGATCATCTCGTTGTCGAACGCCCGGTACATCATCCTGACCGACCGGCCGAAACCCGAGCTGGCACCGGAGCTGCCATCATCGCTGGGCCGATGGCACTTCGGGGCGAGCTGGGTGCCTCTGCCGCCCACGCGAGTCAACCGGTCTGTGAAAGCGGAGTGGAGGCAGCCGCCGAAGCGTCCGCTGCGGTTGCCCAGTTCCGATGCCGTGCAGCACGCCGTGCTGGCTGCTGGGAGCGCGTGGTGAGCGAACGTAACGTCTTCCTGCGAGACACGAGAAGAAACAAGAAGCCGAAACGCAATTCAACGGTCCACGGATCGAACGAAGAGTTCTTCGCCAAGCACAAGAAGCCTGTACCGGGATGCGCGGGGATGGCCATGGAGGCGGAGGCAAAATTCGGTGGAACAGAAGAACGGTCCACCTACGGCTTCACGGACCAGCCCGTCACGTGTAAGAAGTGTAAGGCCAAGGGGTTCTAGTGACAAACCCCAGAAAGACATTGCAGGAAATGAAACAGCCAGATAACGCACCCAATGTCGAGCTGACGAGAAAGGACAGCCGCGGTAAGGTTCACGCCCCAAGAGTGGCCTTATGGAAAAGGCACCCATCTATCCTGGTGCCCGACTGCGCACCAGAACAAGACATCCAGGTGGCACGGTCCCTTGTGGGGAAACGCGAGATTTACAGGGCCACGGACAAGGATGTTGATTGCGGCAACTGCCGACGCGGAAGGCCCGCCAATCAATGAAAATATTTCCGAACCTTATTAAACATGACGGCGGGAGAGTGCATGCGCCCGACTGTGCATTGCAGAGCGAGTACGAGGGTTTACGTACGCCGCTGTGTCTAGAGGATAAGCCGCGAGCTTATCTGATGGAGGACTTTGAGCGCGGAAAGTCTTCCGCATACAGGGACACCGACGAGGACGAAGTTACCTGCAAGAAGTGCATTCGGCTGTCAAGTGGGCCGCGCAAGCCTGTCAAACCTCTACCGTCGTTGCCCGAAGCGAAAGAGGCTGCCCCACGACTGTCGCCGGAAGCGTTGAAGGCCGTTCCGGAGATCGCCGAGTTTCTTCGCGATGTGGCAATCAGGGAAGACGGCAATCACAACTACAATTTGATTGCGGCCGCCACGGTGCTTGAAATCCAGGCAGGTCCTGAATCCGTGCGTAGAGACCGCTAGCCGCGTACGAGAAATCGCCCCCAGATTCCCGGCTGTATGTGCCAGGAACCTGGGGGATTTCGCGTGTCCACGCGGGTTTCGGTGCGATGTCAGGTCGTCGTGGATGGACCGTCGAGGGCGCTGAGGATCTTGTCGAGCTTCTTGTCCTGTTCGGACTGCGCCTTCTCTATGGCCTGGACCCGGGGCAGCAGGTCGAACATCGCGCCTTCCCAAGCCGAGTGCGAGGCGTTGGTCAGCGTCCCCGCGCTGTGTCCCTTGCGCACAGCGATGGCCTTCTCGTCGATGGGCGGGAACAGGCGGGCGAGGCGGACCATGAGGTCGCCGTATTCCACTCCGGCCTGCGTGAAGGTCTTCGAGAGGCTGTTGTAGATCTCGTTGACCTGTTCGGTTGCGGTCTTGCTCAACTCGTCCTCCGTCGGGTTGGCGCCGAGGTTCCAGGTGCGGGGGTCGTCGGCGCTGGGGTTGGCCATGACGCTGAGGTGGACATGCTTGGTGTGGGGGTTGATGCCGGAGTAGGGCTTCCACTGCCACGCGCCGTACTGGGCTCGGCTGTCGATGATCCTGTGGTTCCAGATGACGTACTTGATGCGCGGGTCGCGGGACTTGACCAGGGCGTCGGCGAGCCAGTGGCCGTCAAGCCCGTGCGCGGGGTCGTGGGTGAAGTCCCGTGCGGTGACGATTCCCGGCCCATACCAAGGATTGTGATCGCTGTCGCGTGTGGCGTGTGCGGCGTCGCCGATCGATCCGTCCGAGGCTTTCGAGCGTGCTGGAGCTCGGGCGTTGAGCTGGCTGAGCAGGGTGTCGAGGGCACGGGCTACGCGCCAGGTCATGGATTCCTCCGGTGGGTCAGTTGCCCGGTGGCGCCGAGCTGGTGGACGGCGGGCTGGGCGGCGAGGTGGTGAGGACGCACTGCCAGGTGTCGGCCGTGCCGCCGTCTGCGGTGAGGACCCGCAGTTGGGTGAAGACGCCGCCCTGGGGGCAGAGGGCGGCCGGGTTGTCCTTGAGGTAGGCGGCGAAGGCGTCCTGGATCTGCTGGGCCGTGGGCGTTTCACCCGGGGGTCCTGCGGGGCCGGGCGGCCCTGGTTGCCCGGCGGCGCCTTCCGGACCGGGCTCGCCGGGCTGACCCGCCTGTCCTGGTTGCCCTGGTCCGCCTGGTGTCCCGGGTTGTCCACTGGGGCCGGTGGGTCCGGCCTGTCCGGACGGTGGCGGGCTGGTGGCCAGGTAGGCGGCGATGCCAGTGGAGATCTGCTGTGGTGTCGGCCCGACCGGGTTCCGGGTGATGTAGGCGGCGACGGCCTGGCCGAGCTGCTCGGCGCTGGGCCGGGTGGTGGGCATGGATGCCAGAACGCGCGCGGCGGCCGAGGCGACGAGCACTTGGGAGTCGTCCCCCGTGCCTGGTTGCGGGATCGGCACAGGGGCCTGGCCTCGGCGCAGCAGCTCGCCGTTCGCGGCATCCCCGCTGGTCTTGGACGTTTCGGCCTGGCGGCGCAGCTCGTCCACGGCCGCGTCCGTGGATGCCTGCCGCCCGTAGAGCTGGAGGACGCCAATGCCGGCGGCAGACCCGACGACCAATGCCACGAGGAACACTCCAAGGATCGCCCATACCCACCAGCGGCGGATCTCGTGCCGGGCGACTTCTCGGGCTTGGCGCGGGGCTTCTTCGACGGCGGCGTGCATTCCGCGCCGGATCTCGCTGAGCGAGTCTGGGATGCTGGCGGGGTCGTCGTCGCTCATGCGAACCCCCGATCGCGTGTGGACGGTGGCCGGTCGCGTCGGTCCAGGAGTCGGCGCAGGCGCACGGTTTCGCGTTGGCAGGCGGTCAGCTGTACCCGCAGGTCCGTCATGGCTTGTTCGACGAGGTCGAGGGCTCGGTCCGCGCGTTCCACGGGCGTGGGTGGGGTGGGGCTGGCTGGTTCGGGTGGCTTGGCTGCGCGCTGCTTGACCTTCTCCGTGATCATCGGCATGACCGCAGTGATCAGCGTGGCCAGCCCGGCCGAGCACGCCAGGGTGATTACCAGCCACGGTGGACCGGTCGAGGCTGGGGGCTCGGCTGTCAGGTACACGGCCGCGCCTCCGTTCACCCTGTGAGCAAGCAGGCTCGGCCATCGTGGACGGACACAAGCGCCAGTCGCCCCGGGGTTCGGCGGGCAGCTATTCCGGGCGCGGGGGTGCGCCCGCGATGGTGTCCCACACGCTGTTCACCGTGAACTGGATATCGCCGTCGCTGCTGGACAGCGTGATTACGGGGTTGGTGGCGACGGCCCAGGCGAAGCGGAGGCCGTAGTCGTTGGGGTTGGCGAACACGTTGGTCGCCAGCGCGCGCCGGAGTTGCGTTCGGCTGGGGTTGGTGGGGTCGTCGACCTCGGCGCCGACGTCCTTGGCCGCGATGGACACGGCGGCCTGCACGCGCCGGGTGAACGGGGGGAAGGTAGCGAGTTCGGCGCTGTCGGCGAGGGTCTGAGCCACGGTGGCTCCTTCCTATGCGGATCTGCCGAGCACCAGCCATGCCCCGGGCACGCTGGCGTCGATGTGCACGATGTCCCCGGTGGTCGGGGTGTAGCTGGCCAGGCGCGGCAGTGTCAGTGATCCACCTTGGACGGACACGATGACCCGGTTCCCGGAGACTCCGGTGACGGTGCCGACTTTCCTGCGCGCGGCGAGCGCCTGGTCCACGACGCGGGCAATGGCCTCGGCGATGCGCACTCCCCCGCCTCGCTTTCAGGTTTCCGCCGGCATCTCGTCCGAGCGGGTGGTGATGGACTGCGTTGCGTCCGGGGCCAGCGGGATCGACAGCTTGTCGATGATGTGGCGGGTCTCCCCCGCCTCGGGGTCCGCGACGGTGATGACGTCCCCGGCGTCCAGGGCCGGGTTGACCAGCAGCTCGACCTCGACCTGTGTGGCGATTCCGCGCACCCGCTGGAGAAGGGAGTCCGCGGTCGTCTGGCACTGCGCGACCGTGGTCAGCAACTCGGAGGTGTAGAAGCGGGGCTTCTTGCCGAACGGGCCGCCGTAGTAGGCCGGGCTCGTCGTGTCGGTCGCGGTCGCGTACACGGCGGGCACGCCGTCGGTGCGCTGGCCACTGGCGACGACGCGGTTGTAGACCTGCTCCCGGGAGAGCTTGTCCTTGACCGATAGCAGGTTTCCGCCGTTGCCGGTGCGCACGGTCCAGACCGGGTTCTGGTTCAGTGTCGGTTGTGGCCGCACGACCAGGCGGCCCACAGGGTCGAAGAACGCTTCGCCGCCCAAGGAGTCGGCGAGTTTCTCCACCGCGTCCCAGCGCTCGCGCTCGATGACGATGACCGCGGCGATCGCGCTGGAACCGGTCAGGTCGCGCAGCTCGACCCAGCCACCCAGGGTTTCCCTGACCAGGCGCGCGATCTCGGAGACCGTGGTCGCGTTGGTGATGGTCTGGGCCGGGACGTCGAGTCGGTCTTCGGCCACGTGCACAGCCGCGTCGACGAGCTTGACCGCGATGTGCCCGGAGCTGGTGACCGGCCGTTCGCGGGAGGTTTCGTCGAGATAGCCGATCATGAGCGGCACCCACTCGGTGCCCCCGCCGGGAAGGACGATGCCGTAGTCCACCTGGCACACCGAGCCGTACGGCGAGAGCAGGTCCTTCGGGGAGCGGGGCCACCAGCGCGGATCGGCTTGCAGGGTCGCCGAGCGGCGGGCTTTGCTGGTGGCGTCGATCTCGACCGAACCGCCGGAGATCGGCACTTCCAGCACTCCGTATGCGGCGCTGGTCACGACGGCGCGGGCTCTCATCGAGTGCGACTGGGCGAGGGCGACTTGAGCCCGAGTGGACAGAGGCCACATGCCGCCCCCTACACCGCGAGTTCGCTGGGGGCCGCCACCTCGTGGAACGGGGCGGTCAGGATCCGGGTGCCCTGGTAGGCGCGCCGGTCGCCGGGGTCCTCGTCGAGGTCGCCGAGGGCCAGCCACATGCCGGTGCCGTACCCGAACTCCGCGGGCGGCCGTAGGTAGACGGGCTGGAGGTCGGCGAAGATGGCCAGCAGCTCGTCCCGCTCGGCGAACGACAGCGCGCCGAGGGACAGTTCCCCGGTCGGGGCGCGGCGCTGGGATGAGGACACGATGATCGGGTGTGTGGCGCCGAGCGGGTAGAACACGCCGCGCGGGGCTTCCCGGGTGCGTTTCGGGACCGCGCCGACCTGGACCACGAGGGGGCGGTCCGAGCGCGACGGGTGGGTCAGCCAGGTCCGGCCGCCGCTGAGCAGGGTGGCGAGCTGGCTGGTCATCGTGCCGCCGGTGGAGGCCGGGTTCACCACCCGGTACCGCAGCGGGATGTCGAGGGGGGCTTCGCCGTCGGAGAAGGTGAGCAGCGGAGCCAAAATGGACGCCGACAAACCGGCCGGGCCGAGCCAGGTTCCGCCGTAGGTCGCGCCGTCGAAGAAGGACCCGGAGGTGCTGTAGCGCTCGACGGTGATCCCGTCGAGGGCCATGACCCCGCCCGCGGGCATCCCCGAGGCGATCACCTTCATGGTGGGGGTGACCGCGCTGGCCGGAGTGGACAGCTTGACGACTTGGCGGGCGAACTGGTCGACGCTCTGGTTGATCTGGTCAGTGGTTAGCGTGGCCGTCGAGGCGGGCAGCGGTACCCCGGCGATGTCGGTCCAGGTGATCTGGACCGTGACGGCGCTGGGGCGGGCGGAAAACCGCAGATCCACGCCGATCGTGACGTCCGGAGTGGACGGCAACGACGTGGGCACGGTGATACCGACCGGCCCGGCCGCCGCGACGGTCGCGGCCAGATACGCCTGACCCCGGGCCGCCGAGCCCCCGGTCACCCGCGCAAGGCTGGGGTTTCCGGCGTCGGCAACGTAGCCGTGCAGCCCGGCCTCGAGGCTCGGGTTGAGCGCATAGTTGCGGCGGGTCGGCTTGGTGACGAAAAGCGGGTTCCCGCCACGGACCGGCCACAGTGTCCCGTCGGGGTGCTCCCGGATGACCTGGAGGACTGTCGCGTCGGGCCACCAGGCAGTCACCTGCATGACGCCCGACTCCGGCACGGGCCGGATCGACACACCCCCGCCGGGGTAGGTCAGCGGGTAAGCGCCCCCGGCCCAGCTCCGTCGCGCCCACCCCAGCGGCGGGTTCGGCGTGTAGGTCCACTTCGCGGTGCCGCCCGGGATCGGGGGCGGCAACTCCTGCTGCCCCGGCAGGCCAGCCGACTCGGTACCGGCCCCGGCGGCGAACGGGGTGCGGGTGTAGGTGGCGCGCGCCCAGGACATCAGTACCCGATCGAGAGGTACTGGAACGACACCGCGACCCCGGAACCGACGTTCGCGCCGGTGCTGATCGCGTAGAACGCCACCGAAATCGTGCTCGCGGTCTCGGCCGCGATCGTGATGACCGCCGGAACCCCGGTACTGACGATGGAGACCGTGGTGGCAATCGTCGCGTTGGGAAACGCCACGGGGTGGGAAATGGTGATGATGCCGTTGGCGCCCGTGGTGCCCGTGCGGTGCCCGCCCCGCATCAGGATCACCGACCCGTCCGGAGCGGACCCGCCGTTGCGCCGAGGCCCCACGTCCGAGGCGACGGCCACACCCGTGCTCGGCCCCCACACCCCCGCGCCGCGTTCTACGACATCGGCCTTGTTCGTGCGCGCGACACGGTGACCGATGTGCGCATCGGCGGGCAGCGCGGTCGAGGCGAGCGCCGCGAGCGCGTCCCGCCCGGCCGTCGGGGCGCACACCACCTGGGTTCCGGCGTTCCACGCGCGTGGCGGGGTGCCCTCCCGGCCCCGGATCACGGTGACGGTCTGGGACCCGGCGGCGTGCCCAACCACCCACACGACCTCGAAAATGCCCTGTGACGGGTCGTGCAGTTCCAGCGGCAGGTACTTCCCGGGCGTGCCCGAGCTGAAGTCGGCGTCGAGTGCGGTGAACGCGGCCGCCGACAGGTCGGTGTCGCTGATGGCCGCCGCGTTGAGCAGCGTCCCGAAGAAGTAGTCCACTGTGGATCGGTATTCGTAGCTCACTGATGCGCCCTCCTAGATCCGGACACCGCGCGCGATGGCGGTTCCGGTGGCGTGGTCGCTTCGGTCGATCCGGCCGTCCACGAACGCGGTCAGACCGTCGCCGGAAATGGACAGCTCCCCCACGAGCCGTACGGGCTCGGAATCCCCGTGCAGGGCGCCGATCACCGACTGCGCGGTGTCGTGCGGCAACACCAGCTCGGGCTTGCCGGTGCCGTTGTAGACCGGGGTGAACCCGGGCTGGAGCCAGCCACCCTGGTCGTACCAGTGGTGGCCCTCCCAGAACCCCTTGGCTCCCAGCGGGTCCCGGTAGCGGCTGGCGATGTAGCCCAAGCCCCACTCGGCCTGCCCGGCTGCGTTCGGCGCGACCGCGCCGTGCACGGACTCCATCTGCTGGAACAGCCCGCGGGCGCTGGAGTGCGGGTTCTTCGCGCCCGGGTTCCAACCGGACTCGTGCGAGATCAGCCATGACAGCGCGTCCCATTGCGGCCCGGAGCCCCAGCCGTAGCGGGTCGCCACGGCCCGCACGGCGGCCACGACC
Organism: Amycolatopsis minnesotensis; assembly: GCF_039529815.1. Classification (NCBI taxonomy): domain Bacteria; kingdom Bacillati; phylum Actinomycetota; class Actinomycetes; order Pseudonocardiales; family Pseudonocardiaceae; genus Amycolatopsis; species Amycolatopsis minnesotensis. The sequence continues at coordinate 109,970 of NZ_BAAANN010000013.1, forward strand.
TCCGGTGACCCGGCGGCGCCTGCGGTGCTGGCGTACAGCTCGGACAACTTGCCGATGGCATAGCGCTTCGCGCCGTCGACGGCCTGGCGGGTAATGCCCTGACCGTGCCGGGCGGCGATGTTGCCGGGGAAGAACCGGGTCGCGTCCTCGACCATGCGGTAGGTGTCAGCGAGCGCGCTGTCCACAAGGGCCGCCGGATCGAACCCGCCACCACCAGAGACGAACTGGCCGCCGAGTTCGGCGATGTGGAACTTCATGGGGAACTGCGAGTCGTCCGCCCCGGTCGACGGCGGTCCGAAAGCGACATAGCCGTGTGCGCCGCCGGACTCGGCGTTGATCCCGGCGACGGTCCCGGCGGTGTGACCGTGGGACACCCCGATCGCGAACGTGCCGTTGATCCCGTCGACGAACCCCGGCGGCGGGCTGCCCGGGTTCACGCTCGCGGTCGCCCATTCCCGCCGGGCGTAGGGCTGCTGATCCAACGCGGCCCGCTTGAGCATGGCTTGCCAGCCCGAGCAGTCCGTCCCGGCCGTCGAGGAACCACCCCACACGTAGGGACGCCCCTGCATCGACCGGCCAAACGCGACAACCCGGCCGATCGCGGCGTCCATCGCCGACCCCGTGTCCGTCACCAGCCCGCCGGACTGGTAGCCGGGCACGACCTGCGCCCGCTGGATGTCAGCCCCGAGCAGACCTTCGAGCCCGGGGAAGGACCCGCCCAGCGCCGCCAGGTGCGCGGCACGGATGTTCCCGACGCCCCACGTCTGCACGACCCGCTTGGGAAGCACGTACTCCCCGGGAGTCAGCAGCGCGGGAACCTTGTCCGTGTTGCCCGCGCCGGGCACAGGCCCACCGGAGGCGAAGGGGATCACCACGGGAGCGACCGCGTGGTTGAGGGAGAAATCCGCGTTCAGCTTGTTCCAGGCGGCCACCAGGCCCGCGTTCAGCGGCCATTGCAGAATCCACCGCACGGGGTTCCCGGCGTAGCCCTGCATCTCGGCGAACCGGTCCCGCACCCACCCAGCAGTGAACGCGACGGCGGCGCGCAGCGCGGCGAGGCCGTTGCCCAGCGCGCCCAGCGCGCCGTTCTGGGAGTTCACCGACGCCCACACCGAACCCGCGACGAACGCCCACGAGGCGGCGAGGTCGGCCTGAAGCTGCCACTGCCGTGCGGTGATCGTGTTGGCGCTCACGCCAATGTGGCCGGTGATGGCCGTCCACACGGTCATCGTGTTCAGTTGCAGGGCGGCCAGGCTCACCCCGAGCTGCGTGTGCGCCGCCGGCAGCAGGACCCCAGTGTGCTGTTCGAGGATCACCAGCGCGGGCACCAGGACCGTGTTCACGGTGTCGGCGAGCGCCGCCGAGGCGACGGTCAACGCCTCGGTGGCCACTGTGGACGCCGATGGGTCCGGTGTGGCGGCGGTCGTCGCCGCTGCGGCGCCAGGACCCGCTGGGGTGCCGACGATCCCACCATCGGCGAACCGGCCCACCAGTCCGCCCCGGGAGAAACCACGGCCGCTCATGGCTGCGGCATTGGCGGCGAGGATCGTGCTCGGGCCGATCGCGCGCACCAGCTCCGGCACGAGCACGGCTTCCCCGGGGGACAGCAGCGCGGGCACGGTGTCTTTGCCTGGCGCGTACCCGGGGATCACCCCACCTCGGGCAAGCTTGAGTTCCGGCAGCTCATCCATGCCGGGAATGAGGTCCGCGGCAGCGTTGTACACCTTCCGCAAGCCGTTGTTCCAGATAACATCGATCACTACCTGAATCGGCTTCTTGATGAAGTTGACGATCTTGTTGAAGATGTTTTCGGTGACTGCTCCCATGTTTTCGAAACCGAATTTGATGTCGTCAATTCGGTTGCCGAACCAGTCGAGCACGGGCTTGATGATTTTTTCCCAGGCCCATGAGATCGCGCCGGTGATTTTGTCCCATATGCTGATCCAGAAGTCGCGGAAACCGGCGCTGGAATTCCACAGCCATACGAATGCCGCGACGAGGGCGCCGATCGCGACGACCACCAAAGTAATCGGGTTGGCGGCCATAGCGGCGTTGAGTGCCCACTGCACACCGGTCCACGCGACGATCGCGCCGCGCACGACCAGCATCAGTCCGTTGTAGACACCCATCGCGGCGATCACGGCCCAGTGCGCGGCGTTGCTGGCCCACTGCGCGGCGGTCTGCCCCGCCTGCGCCAGGGTCGCGAGGATCATCCCGCTTCGCGCGAACGCCAACGCGGAGTTGAACACGCCGATCACCGCGACAACCGCCCACTTCGCGGCGTTGTACGCCTGCACGGCAGCGGTGCCGAGCCACACGGCCCCGTTCCACGCGGCCATCGCGACCCGGGCAGCGATGCTTCCGGACTGCCACAACGATTGTACGAGCAGCATTCCGCGCGCAGCCAGCGAATACCCGTTGACCGCCAGGACACCCGCACCGAGCGCCGCAGCGACCAGCCCCAGTTCCGGGGTAATGGGCTCGATGGCGTGCCACAGTCCGATCCAGAAATCCCGGAAGGGGGCCGAGGTCTGCCAGAAGTAGGTGAACGCGGCCACCACGCCCGATATCGCGCCGACGATCAGGCCGAGCGGGTTGGCGCGCATCGCGGCGTTGAGCAGCCATTGCGCCGCCGCCGCGCCCTTCGTCGCCAGCTCGTAAAGCTTGGTTGCTGCGGCGACAGCGGCGTAACCGGTCGCGAACCCGCCCAACGCGATGGCCAGCGGGACAAGCCAATCGGCGTTGTCGCGCACCCACTGCACCGCGGATTGCAGCGCGGGAAGCACGACCCCGCCGAAGAAGTCGACCAGTCCTGTTTGGATGGCGCGCTGGAACGCGACCAAGCGGGCGCCCGCGTTGTCGTTCAGGGTGGCGCCCATCCGATCGGCGGCGCCCGCGACGTTGCCCAGCGCCTGCACAGCCTTGCTCGGATCGAGCGCGTAGAGCGCTTGGCCCAGGTCCTCGGCCTGCGTGCCGAACAGGGCGACAGCGGCCTGTGAGCGGGCTACCGGGTCGGGCATGGCACGCAACCGGTCAAGCACCAGGTCCAGCGCCCCGGTTGCCTCCGGCCCGCCCCGGGCGATCTTCGCCGCCATCTCCCCCGCGTTCAGCCCCACGGCCTGGAACCCCTGCGCGGTCAGCTTCGACCCGTCCACGGCCCGGATGCTGAACTCCTTGATGGCATCGGCCACTAGGTCCGAATTCCGCGCACCCGCGCGCATTCCTTGAACCAGCAAGCCCGTGGCCATCGACGCGTCGAGCCCGAACTTCTGGAACTGCACCGAATACTCGGTCATCGTGTCCAGAAGGTCCTGTGACCGGTCGGCCCCCTGCTGAAACCCACGCGTGAGCACGTCCAGCGCCTCGTTCGCATCACGGGCCAGGCCGGTCTTCATCAGCTGTCCCACGGCCTGCGTGGTCCCGCCCAAGTCCTGGTCGAACACCGTGGCCAGGTTCAAGACCTTCCCGGTGATTCCCTGGATCTGGTCGTTGGTCGCGTCCTCCATGACCAGCCCGGACTGCATGACACCCCGGATGGCTTCGTTGACCTGGCCCAGGGAATCGCCGTACGCCTGCGCGTACAAGTTGCCGGCAACCCGCCCGAGATCGGCCGCCATGTCGGCAGGCGCGCCGAGCTGCGCCGCGAGCTTGTCGCCCAGGCGCGCGTTCTCCAGCGTGTCCATGGCGACCGACGCGGCGTTGCCGATCGCGGCCAGCCCGAACGCGAACGTGCCCGCCTGGCGGGTGGTCTCCACCAGCGACGATCCGAACCCGGACGAGCGACGGTCCGCTTTGTCCAGTGAGACCGTGACCTCGTCCGTGGCCTCGGCGGCGTTGCGCTGCGCCTGCTCGTAGCGGCCGGACGTCGACGCCGTGCGCTCCTGCGCCGTGGTCAGCCCGCGTTGTGTGGTGGCGAGGCGTTCTTCGGCGGCGGCGAGCTGGCTGGCCTTGGCGTTGCCGCTGGCACGGATCTCGTCGAGGCGGGCTTCAGCGACCCGCACTTTCCCGGCCGCGTCCGCCTCCCGGTTGCGGGCGGTCTCCAGCTCGGCCGCGACCCGCTTGACGTTCTCCTTGGCCGCCTCGATCCCCGTGCCCAGCGACGTTCCGGCGCGGCGTCCCGCATCCCCGGCCGAGCGCTCCAGCTCCTTCCCGATCTGCTGCCCTGCGCGAGTTCCGGCCCCGGCGGCCTGTTTGGCCAGTTCTGCGCCCCACCCACGCGCCGAGGGAAGCGTGTCGATCCACACGACCTCGCCGGAGTTGACCACGCCCCTCACCCCTTTGCACTCGAAGAGCAGGCGATACGGTCATCTCGTTGGAACAACGCACTCGACCGGAGGAGCCAGCCAAATTGCTTCATCACCTGCCTGGGCGAGCGACCGGAGTTCCCCTGCAAATTCCACAGTGGCTAATAACTTCCGGCATCTCGCCTCACGCGGTCACGCTCTACTGCTTGCATCAGCTCGCACTCCAGAGATCTGGATTCACCGAATCAGGAGAAGAAATATCGCTGACACCAGATTACTGTGCCGCAGCACTTCATCTAGACACCGTCGACCAGGTGGAACAAATACGCCAGGAACTTGTCGAAATCGGGGCATTCGAGAATCGTTTCGAATCCGACAGCAACGGAGCCAGCACGAGAACCACGATTCTTCACGAAATGAGCCCTCCGCAACGAAAGGAGGATGACGCAAGAACCCAACGAATTCTCGAACTAGAGGATCATGACCGACGCAAATCAATCGACAGCAAGGAGTTCACAGGAAATATATACGTCATCGGTCAATCCGGAAGCAGTATTGCCAAAATTGGCTACTCAACCGATATTCACAAGCGACATAAAGGTCTCCAGAGTAGCCACCCACACCTGTTGGAACTGCTGTGGCACACGTCTGGCGATCGCAAGCTAGAGTACGCTCTTCACGAGAAGTTTAAGAAGCTACGAGTGCGCGGAGAATGGTACGATTTCGGCGATCTTGACCCGGTCAAGTCGGCTAAAAAGGCCGTCAAACAAATTCGGGCAGCAGCCACCCAGACACGTACCGGCAGCGCGGCGACTACTACTCAGGACAGTTCAGAGTCCTAGTCGGCCATCGACGCACGCGCGGGGCTTGTAGAGATCAAGGTACGCAATCACGTCTTCGGCGGGGACGTCTCCGCGGTCACCGATGCGGCCCTCGTCGTCCTCGCCGGGCCGGGTGACCGGGCGGGGGCGGCGCAGTCCTTTCAGGCCTGACCCGCGTCCGGTGACGAACGTGTTCTCCCCCAGCCGGTCGGCGACCATCGCCAGCAGGTATTCCACATCGGTCCACGCGTGCCCGTTGACCGTGCGGTGGAACGCCGAGTCCGGCGGCAGGTGCTCGATCAGGACGCGCAGGTGCCGCAGGCTGATCTTTCCGCGCCAAAACTCTGCGACCGGGTTGCGGGGCGCGTAGGTTGCGCAGAGGGCGGCCTCTATCGCTTCCGGCGCTTGCCTGAGGAGGTCGAGCGCCGTGTAGGGCGGCCCTCTTCGGTCTCCTGCCTCATCTTCTGCATGTGCTGGTTGATCGCGAGAATGACATACCCGGCGCGGCCCCCGGCGTCGACGAACGCCGAGTACTGGTCTTCGCCAAGGTAGTGCTCGGCCACCTCGACATCGGTCTCCAAGTCGAGCAGGCCGTCCTTCCAGCCGTCCTCCGCGGTGATCGGGTCCTTACAAGTCCACTGCTTGGCCTTGAACGTGAAGCTGAAGGTATCGGCCGAGCCGGTGGCTTCCTCGCGCTGCGCGAGGATCGCGTCAATGTCGATTGTGGACACGAGGTGATGTTCTCCGTTTCGGTGAGTGTCGGGTGAGCGAGAAGAGAAGGGAGCCGACGTGGACCGCTCACCACATGTCCACATCGGCCCCCGCTTAGGTGCGGGTCACTGGGCCGGAGGCACTGTCGGCAGCTCCCAGCCTTCCTTGTAGACCCGCAACGCCGAGAAGCCATCGCTTCCCGGGTAGGCGGTGATCGTGACTTCGTACCCGATCAGCGTGTCCGACTTGTACGTGACCTCGCCGCGCTCGGACACCTCGGCCATGGGCAGGAAAATCCGGCGATGGTAAGTGCCGTCGACGACATCAATACCGAAGGCGCGAAGGTCCCGCGCTGGCTTGCCTTCCTCCACAAAGGACACCACCGCGTCCTTCCCGGTACCGGTCTGCTTCATGCCGTCCAGACCAACCCGGTAGAACAGGGAGATCGTGTCGAACTTCGACTCCCACAACGTCGCCTGATAGGTCTGCGTGGACTTGGTGATCTCCGACCGGATCGGGGTCGCGGACTGCCAGGGCGTGAATTCTTCCTTGTCCTCGTCGCGGCCCTCGACGATCCCGTCGTCGGAGATGTAGCCAAGGTCTTTCATGGCCGCGTTCCAGGCGTCCATAGTGGTCGCGCTCGGCGCAGTCGTGCCCAGCGGGCCGACGTAGAGCGCCCCGGTCACGCCCAGGCGCGCCAGGGCAGAGTTCATTGCCACGGGGGTATCTCCCTTGAACGTGCGGAGCCCCGGGTGAGCGACCGGGGTGCGGAAACGGCGGGCTATCCGGCCCTGATGGTGAGTTCGACGGTCAGCCCGGCGCGGCGGACTGAGGGGTTGTAATCGGGTCGCCAAGCCGGACCGGCTGGCTCGCCGACGTCGACGACAGCGCCCCACTGGTTTCCCTGCCCGGCCAGCTCGTGCAGGTGTCCGGACACTGTGGATGCCAGGTCGGTCGCGATGGCGCGGGTGGCGGCGTAGGTGTCGATGTCGATGCGCGGGTGCCACAGCAGCGGGCCGTGCGCGTTCCACGGCCGGTCAGTCTTCGGCCCTGGTAGGCCGGTCACCTGTACGACCGGAAGGGACTGCTCGAACTTCGCGGGTAACTCGGCCACCACGCGGATTCCGCCGAGGCGCCCGGCGAGCCATACCACGACCAGCGCCTCAGCGTCGGTCACTTCTCGGGGACCTTGGCCTTGCGCGGCTCGGTCTTCGGGTCCTCGGCGTAGCGGGCGCGTCCTTCCTGGACCCGCACGGCCGCCTCGTCGTCGTCGATCTCGACGGTCTTACCGACCTGGTTGTGGTCGCGGCTGAACGCGACGATCACCTTGGCCACTGTGTCTCCTTCTACTTACTGCCGACCGCGCGGCCGAGCGCGCGGTGCCGGGGTACGTCTTCGGTCCCGTACTCGCCGAACGGGTCGTTGTGCACGACCCGGGCGTAGGCACGACCTTTCGGGCGGGTTCCTTCCTCGATCGTGACCGTGGCGGCCGACCCGGCCGAGGACAGGTTCGCGCGGGTGCGGGTGGCGATCTGGTTCGCGACGAACCGCAGTCGCTTCCGGACAGAGGAAAGCTGCACGATGCGCCGCCATTCCCGGTCCGATAGCTGGACAGGCTTCATCAGCCGCTCACCTTCTGAATGTCGACTTCGCAGTGGTGGACCTCTCCGGGCCGGATCGGGTGTGGCCAGCGCGCTATTTCGCCGATGACCTCGCAGGTCCGGCCCGCCCACTCGATCCGGTCTACCGGCTCGATGTCGAGGTCCATTCCAGCCGGGGAGTAAATCCGCCACCCCGTGGTCACCATGTCCCGCTCGTCGGCCGTGGCTTCGGCCGACGAGCGGGGCTGAACGCACACCCCGGCGAACACCGTGCGCGCTCCGGCCGCGTAATCCAGCACGTCCGAGCCGTACCGGTCCTGGGTGACCAGCGGCCGGACGCGGGTGATGGTGTCGCCGAAGATCACGGCAGGTCCCCGCGGTTGATCCGGTACCGATCGACCGCGCGAGTCCACGCCCGGGGCATCCCGGCGGCGGGAGCCGAAAAGGACAACGACTCCCCGCCCACCGTCATCGACGCGATACCGGGCTGCACGGTCAGCAGGAACCGCGCCTCGGTCAGCACCGCCTCGGCCACATCCTCGGGTACCGGGTCGTACCCGTGGCTGTAGACCACGCGCACCGCGTCCAGCTCGTCCGGCCAGCACTTTGCGCGCCGGAGCTGTCCCTGCCGTGACCACGTGACATCGGTGACCGGCTTGCCGCGCACCTCAACCACGCGCACGGCCACCACGGGCGCGGCCGGGAGCGTGAGCACCGTCCCGCCGTGCCCGTCCAGCCGGACTTCCTCATCAGCCACGAGCGACACCGGATGCCGCACCTCACCCCGGAACCGCGCCGACGCCGAGGTCAACGCATCCAGCACGGCCGGGTCATCCGTCTCTCGCCCTGTCCAGCGCGCCAAGACCGCCGGGTCAGCCAGCAGTGGAAGGGACACGAGCCTCCCCCGCCTCGCTAGGGTCCATCTATGACTTCTGCGCCATGGTGGTTCGTAGCAGTGACCGCAGTCGTTGCCGGAGCTTTCACGCTTGCGGCTTCCTGGCTGGCCGGAAAACTAAGCCTGAAGCGTCTGCGCCTAGAACTGGAACATTCCAGAGCGTTGGAGCGAGATAAAGAGACGCACTCAAGGAGTCTAGAACGGGACAAGGAGCTGTACAACCGACGCGTTGATTTCTACCTGGATCTGGTTCCCCTCATCGACCAGATCATGGAAGAGCTACCCCCGACTGAAAAGGGAGTTAAGCAGGATTATCGCGATTGTGCGCTACTCGATCAAGACAAGACCGACGTGATCAAGAACCACGTGAAGCCCCTCCAAAAGCTGTTCCGGCAAACCCATGTCATCAGCGGCAAGAACGTTCGTGCGCTACTGGGCCAATTCCTTTGCGAGCTTCAACGAGTCATCGATGGTGACCAAGGAATTCTGACTGAGGTCGCGTGGGCCGCCAACCACCTCATCTGGGAACTTCGCTTGGAAACCGGCGTGACCACCCGCGACGACGACGAGGAGTTCGAGCTACGCAGTATCTATTATCCCAACCACTGGCGCGCGTATGATCCTGCCCGGCTGTCCCCTTCGCAGCGCGGTGGGCAAGATACTTGACCGCCGTTCCACGTGTCGGCGCCGACCTACGAATTGGACTTGTTGCGTGTCGTTCGGGCCTTAGTGGGCGGCTCGGTCGACACCTGCCAGTCACGCTCGGACTCGACTGGCACACCGTTGAGACGCGCGGCGTCGGTTTTAGACAGGTTCATGATGGTGTTGTGGCCGTTCACGGTCACGTGGTATTCCCGTAACTCCGCCATTGCAGGCGCCTCCTCGATTCGCTCGTCTACGCCGATGGTGGAAGTGGTTGCCCCGCAGGAGAAGTCGATGCTTCCGCAGACGGGGCAGCCACGAGTCCACATCAGACGAGGGTGACCTTGCAGAACGCGGACGGCTGGATCACGCCGAACGCGGCGCGCAGCTCGGCGAGGATCGCGACCAGGTTTCGGATGAAGAAGTCCGCGTGGCTGTCGGTCACGGTCAGGCTGGCCTGCTGCCGGTCCCAGAGGATGGCCTTGCGGAAGTCGCCGACCCACGCCGTTCCGGCGGTGGCGGCTTCGGACTCGATGACCGGCAGGCCCCACAGCGGTTGCGTGCCGTTCGCCCCGGCCGGGCCGCCGAAGTAGAACCGGCCCTGTATGTCGGAGATCTCGTCCATGCTCTCCAGGTCGTTGGGGTGGATCACGACCGCGTTGGCGACGCTGCGCCCCACCGTGCGCACCTTGGTCTTCGCGCGGCGCACGGCCAGGAGCTTCCCGAAGCCTGCGGGTTTCCCGGCAGGGTCGGGGACGGCGGCCTGGGTCTGGGTACCGGACACTGTGGCCAACCCCTCGAAGTTCTCGCCGGTACCGTCCCCGGCGATCATCTGGTCTTCGAGTTCTTCTTCAAGGCCGACCTCGAGGAAGTTATCGATGAGGGTGCGGACCTGCGCGGCGTCGGACAGCGCCCGCTTCGTTACGGGCATCCAGTGCGCGATCGTGCGCACGGGCGTGGAAACCCGCACGGTGGAGAACCCGGACTCGGGCTTGACGCCCGCCTGCGCGGGAGTGACCGCGGGGTCCCCCGAGCCGACGGCCGCCGAGGTGACGGCTTCCGGGACCGGGGCGGCCGCGTTGTGCCATCCGGTGATGCGGGCGTACTCGATCTGGTCCGAGGTGGTGGTGCCGCCGGTGACGAGCTGGCGCAGGGTCAGCGGCCGGAAGAACCGGTCCGGTCCAACCAGGACGCCCCGGTAGTCCTCCGTGCGGAACGCCCCGCCCGAGGTCGGCGAGAGCCCGGTGACCAGATCCTTGTACCCGAGCGGACGGGACTGGACGCGCATGTCCTTGGCGAACTGCCCGTTCGGGGCGGAGAGCAGCAGGTCCTTGTACTGCTCGGAGGTGATGAAGGTTTCACCGATGCTCGTGCGGGTGCTGGCCTTGTACCCGTCGCGGTCGGCTTGCTCCCGCCGGCCTTTCGCCTCGGCCTCGGCGTCGACCAGGCCAACGGCGTCGCCGAGGTCCGCAATGGCCGCTCGCACCGAGCTGTCCGCTTTGGCCGCGTCGAGGGCCTTCTTCGTTTCCTGTGCCCTGGTCATGGCCTCGGTGACCGCGGACCGCTCCTCGTCGGTGAAGTCGCGGTTCTCCTCGTCTGCCTTCGCGGCGATGGTCTTGGCGTCGTTCAGGTGCTTCTTCAGCTCGTCGGCGAGCCGGGCGATTTTCTCGCTCAAGGTGTGTCCTCAGTTCGTGCGCGTGCGCAGACGAAGTGAGGCGGTTCCCGTGCCGGGCGAGCTGCCGCCGTAGAGGCGGGGGTGCACGCGGGGCCGGGCTTGGCCTCGGTACGTCGGGCTGTTCGGATGGGTTTAGGCGGTGAGCGGCTGCGACTCGGCTTCCAGCAGAGCCAGCGTCGCCCGCAGCAGGGCGGAGCTGGCCGCTTTGGACGGTGACTCGCCGGTCGGCGGGGCGGGCGGGTCGCCCGCGGGGCCGACGGACTTGTCCTCGTCGCCGCTGTCCAGGCTGGACAGCACGGTCTCGATGGCTTCGGTGCCCTCGGCGATCTTGCCCAGGGCATCGCGCAACGCGGTCTCGTTCTTCGCCGAGAGCGTCCGCCCGGCCTTCGCCGACGGCGCGGCCGGTTCGGTGCGTGGCGGCGGGTCGGCGTCGGCCGGGGTCTTCACGGTCAGCAGCTCGGTGTCCTGGTTCGCCCCGATCAGGGTGGGGCCAACCTCGTACAGCTTGAGCTTGCGCAGCTCGTAGTACCCCTCCCCCTCGCCGTCGCCGTCCTTTTCCTCGATCCAGCCGCCTTCCTGCACGTCGTAGGCGAAGCTGAATTGCCGGACCCGGCGGCCTTTGAGCAGGCGGTAGACCTTGCCCGCTTTGGGCTCGTCGAGGTCGATGCGGGCGCGGACCCACAATCCCTCTTCCCGTTCCTCGGCGTCCTCGACGTAGCCGATATGGTATTCGGGGTCGTGGGACATGTGCGACCACAGCACGGGAATCGGGTTACCGGAGGACTTCCACTCGTCCAGGGTGTCGGCGAACGCGCCGGGGAGGATCTTGTCGCCCACGGAATCCACGTTGTACGCGGCCACAATGGCCTCGAAGACTCCGTCTTCGGTGCCGTCCTGCTCCCCGGCCGCCTTGATCCGGACCGGGCACGTCTTCCTCTTCATCCTGCGACACCCTCCAGGAGTCTCATGGCGGTGGCGAGCACGGTCTTCGGTTCCGGGGCGCTGTCGGTCGGTGAGGCTTGCCCGCCGGTCAGGACGTTGAGCGGGGTGACCAGCTCGTCGCCGCCGTCGAGCTGCGGCAGGTTCACGCGGGCTCGGGCTTCGTTGCGGGTCATCCACGGTGCGCCGGTCGCGGTCTGGAGCTGCGCGGCCTGTTCCTCGAAGGACCCGCGCAGTTTCTCGGCCAGGTTGAATTCGAGGTAGACGTCCTGGGAGTCCTCGAAGTCGCCGAGCAACTGAAGGTGCAGTTCCTCGGTCATCATGGTCAGCCACGGGCCGAGCGTGTCCTGATACAGGTTCTTGTGTTGCTCTTGGATGTTGGAAAACGTTGCGTGGTCGAGGATTCCAACCATGGGCAGCGGAATGTGGTAGGCGGCGGCGACTTCTTCCCGGGTGAGTCTGCGCGCTTCGATGTACTGCGCGGCTTCCGGTGTCACCGAGGCGGGCACGAAGTCCATGCCGTCTTCCAGGATCGGTGTTCCGCCCGCCTTCGCGCCGGTGCCGGTGTACTGCGCCTGCCAGGAACGGCGAAACCGGTCGCGTGCGGCCTCGCCCCACTCCGGCGCGTCCAGCGGGCGTTTAAGGTAGCCCATGAGCCGGGCGCCGTTGCGCCACAGTTGTTCGCGGTACTGCCCGGCCTGGTATTCCTCGGACAGGGTGCGGCGCAGCGTCTCCATCGGCGAGCAGCCCCACCGCCCGTCTTCGGGGTTGTATCCCCGGAAATGGATGACCTGTTCGGCGGGAAGGTCGCGGTATCCGGTGGTTCCCCGGTACCGGTAGGTCTCCACCGTGAACTGGTTCGCCGAGATCGGGGTGACGTAGCGCGGGTCGAGCCGCACCAGGCCGAGCGTGTCCACTTTGGCCAGGATCGCGTTGTCGTAGATCGCCAGGTCCGACACCAGGGCTTCGATGAGCCGGTACCGGGTCGTGAAAGGGTTGGGCTTGGACAGCAGATCCCCGACCGGGTGGTCGGTGATCCGTACGCGGTCCACATCGGACATGCGCCGGTACACGTGAATGCCGAGCTGCGCGATATTGCGCGCCAGGAACGACACCACGGTGCGGACCTGGGGCTGTGTCCGCCAGATCGTGGCGTAGTCCTGCGCGAGCCCGTCGGCGAGCATGATGGACCCGCCGACCGGGATGGTCGCGGTCTGGTATTGGTGAACGGATTCCAGGACCCCTTGGGAGAACACGAAAGGCACTAGCCCGCCCCCACGATCTGGACCCAGTTGATCCGGTCGCGCTCGATCACGACATCGCCGTCCATGCCCACGGCTTCGCGGCCTGGCTGGACCAGCTCGGCCGAGCGCACCACCACCAGGCGGCGGTGGCGGCGCCACAGGATTCCGGTGATGGCCTGGTCGTCGACCAGGCACACCACGACCCGGCGGCGGGCGGCGATCGTGCGTGCCCGGTATTCCTCGGCCACGTGCCAGACCACCGCGACGACGAGCGCGACCAGAGCAGCAGTGATGATGGCCAGCTCCACCCCGGCCTCCTCACACGATTTCGAGGTCGCCGTCGTCGTAGGCCGAGCGGCGGGGCGGAGTGTGGTGGACCGCGCGGTCAAGCGCCATGATCAGCGCCACCACACCATCGATCTTGTCCCCGGAGTTGCGTTTGGACGGCTTGACGTTCCCGGCCGCGTCCATCTCGACCGCGAAGTTATCGACCTGCCAGCGGATCGCGGCGTTCCCGCCGTGCCGCAGACGCGGTTGCTCCGCGGTGCCCTCCAGCGCCAACCGCTGAAGCTCCTTGGTCGGCGAGGACATGGAGCCGAAGCCCTGGCGCATCTTGACCAGCGGGGCGCCGTCGCCGAGCAGGTCCGAGACGAGCTGGCTGGAGTTCCACGGGTCGTAGGCGATCTCGCGGACCGCGAACTTCTCCCGGTCGGTGTTGATCTGGCTGTGTATGTAGTCGTAGTCGGCGACATCCCCGGGGGTCACGTGCAGCAGGCCACGCTCGACCCACACCGAAGCCTGCCCGGCGGTGCGCTTGTCGATGGCGTCGAGCGCGCCTTCCGGGCACCACAGCCGCCACAGCAGGTCGTGCCCTCCCTGCCCGTCCGGGAACACCCACGCCAGCGCGCACAAGTCGCTTGTGGACGCGAGGTCGAGCCCGCCGTAGGCGGTACGTCCGGCGAGGCTCCGTTCGTCCACGATGGACGCGTTACGGTCCCACGCCTCCAGGTCGAGGTACCGGGTCTGCTGCCGGGTACGAATCCCGAGGTGCAGGCGCAGGAACTTCGCCAGGTCCGCCGGAGAGTTGCGTGCTTCCTTGGCCGCGTTCTCCAGGTACGCCTTCGACGGCGACACCCCATAGCCCGGGTTCGCGCGCTTCCAGGTGGCTTCGGCGAACGGGTCATCCTCGCGGTCGGCGGCCCACACCACCCCGTACATCGACGTGTCGCGCAGCGCCCCGCGCGCGAGCTGCTCGACGTAGTGGCGCCGCCGCGCGTAGATCGTCGCCGCCCGGCCGTCGTCGGCCGTGGTGATGGTGAACACCAGCGGCTGCGACCGGGACCCGGTACCGGTCTCGACGGCTTCCACGAGGTCTGGGGTCTTGTGGATGTGCAGTTCGTCGATGATCGCGCCCGCGACGTTCGCGCCGTGGAGCACGTCGGCCAATTTGGACACGACAGCAAAGTAGGAACCGCTGGGCTGGTGAATGATCCGGTGCTGCAACGCTTTCACGTACGGCGAGAGCGCCGGGGACTTCTCGGCGAGCTGCTTGACCGGATCGAAGCAATACCGCGCCTGGTCCCTACCGGACGCGACGGCGTAGACCTGGGCGCCCTGCTCGCGGTCCGCGCACGTGAGGTAGGTGGCGAACCCACCCGCGAGCGTGGTCTTGCCGTTCTTCCTCGGCACATCAACGTAAACGCGGCGGGTGACGCGCACCCAATCGCCGTCCTCGTTGCGGTACACCCACCCGAAGACCGGCGCCAGGATATAAGCGATCTGCCACGGGTCCGGCGCGAGCGGCTTACCCGCCCACTTCCCTTGCGTGTGCCGCAGCCGAGCGAACACATCGAGCACACGGTCCACACGGGCCGGATCGAACCGTGCTCCCCGCCGGGTGCCGCCTTCGGGCGTCTTGATCGCGGGCGGGCAGTCAGGCAGCGGGATGCCGCGCGAGTGCAGATACCACCCGACCTCGGGCGAGATGTTCAAGCGGTCGAGCGTGGCGCGGCTCGGCGGCCGTTTAGCCGGTGCCCGCGAACGGGTTGGCTTCGTCCCCACGGCCAGCCCCGTCCTTCTGCTCAATCCGGGTCCGCGCCGACGGGGTAAGGCCGAACTCCTGGGCGAACGCGCGGATCACGTGCGCGCTGTCGCGCTGGATTACCAGGGCCGGGTTCCTCACATAGCCGCCATGCAGTCCTTTTTGGATCACTCCCGTTTTGGCGACGACCGCCGAGGCGCGGCGGTGCGCGACCACGGCTTCGCAGTAGCACATCAGCGTGTCCCGGTCGCAGGCGTGCGCGATGCCCATCGCGTCCAGCTCGGACACCGTGTAGTCCCAGATCTCCCGCACGGCATCGGACACATCGTCCGGACACTCCGGCCGCCCGCCTCGCGGGATCGGCTCGTAGTGGTTGTACCGCTCGGTGTGCCGGTCACCTTCGATGATCCGTAACGCGGTGGGCTTCGGCGGCAGGCCGCGTCGTCCCATGTCAGCCTCCCTGGTGCACGGCAAGCACGTGCGCGCGCAACTCGGGCTCGGTGGCGAAGCGACCGGTCACCGACGTCGTGAGCATGGTCGCGCCGGGCTTGCGGACCCCGCGCTGGGTCATGCACCCATGCTCGGCGCGCACCAGGCACGCCGAGCCCTCGGTCTTGAGGTAGGTGTCCAGGGCATCGGTGACCTGGTGGGTCAGCTGCTCCTGAACCTGGAGACGGTGCGCGTAAATGTCGAGCAGGCGCGGCAGTTTGGACAGCCCGACCACCGGCGCCCCGGCGACCGGCAGGTAGGCGATGGTCGCGGTCCCGGTGAAGGGCATGAGGTGGTGTGCGCAGCAGCTCGTGAACGGAACCCCGGTCACGGCGATCATGCCGTCCGAGCGCTCGACCGGGAACGTGCGCTCCAGGACGACGGCCGGGTCCTGGTCGTACCCGGCGGTCAGCTCGGCCCACGCTCGCCCCACCCGCTCGGGGGTGTCAGCCAAGTTGGGGTCGTCGGGGTCGAGCCCGCGGTGCGTGAGCCAGGATCGAATCCCGGCGGCGAGGTCGGTGGTCATCGGCGCCTTTCGTTTCCCCAGGCCAGCACGTGCAGCCGGGTGCCGAGGTTGAAGCCCCGCTTGATCACGTGGTCGGCGATGAGTCGGGTGTGGATCAGGACGGTCTTGGATGTGGTGCCCTCGGGCGAGATCCACACCGGCCCCGTCAGGTCGTAGCGGTCGACCAGCTCGGCGACTTCGTCCACATCGGCTGGTGTGGCGCACACGAACTTCCAGCTCGCCCGCGCGGAGTCGGAGAACCGTTCCAGCACCTCGGGCCGGATTCGGCGGTGCTCGGGGTCGCCGGAGTGCGTGAGCTTCGGGGACACGTTGTACCGCAGCGCGAAGGGCTGGTAGTGCAGCGTCGCCCCGGCGGGCGCGATCGTGCCGTTGGTCTCGATCTCGATCTCCGCGGACCGCGCGAGCTTGCGCAGCAGCTCCGTCCACGCGGGCTGGTGCTGGTGCAGCAACGGCTCGCCACCGGAGATCACCACGAGCCCCGGATCGCCGACGAGCGCGCGGTCCACAATGTCCTGAACCGGCATACGGGCCAGCTCGGTGCGCAGGTCGAAGCGGGAGCCGTCCCAGGTGTAGGGGGTGTCGCACCACGAGCAGGACAGGTTGCACGCGCCGAGGCGGATGAAGCTCGCGCGTCTGCCGGCGGAAGGCCCCTCGCCCTGGATCGTGGGACCGAAGACTTCGCTGGTGACGAGCGTGTCCGATGTGGCTGGAGCCGACGTGCTGGTCACGCGCACCACCCGGCCCTGTTCACGTGCGTCTCGCGGACCTCGACCCGGGTCACCCGGGCGCCGTAGGCGTGATCCACAGTGGCCAGCAGCTCGTCGCCGACCTCGGCGAGGTGGGCGGCGACGTTCTCCACGGTCGGCCAGACCGGCAGTTCGTAGACCTTGCAGTCCTGGCCGCGCAGCAACGGGACGAGCGGGTCGTCCGCGCCGAGCAGGACGCCGTGGTCGAAGTTGTCGTCGATCCAGCCGCGCAGCATCTTCTTGAACGGGCCGAACTCCACGACCATCCCGGCCGCGTCCGCTGCCAGCGCGGTCACGGTCACCTCGGCCCACCAGGAATGCCCGTGCAACGAGACGCACTTGCCCGGCAGGTGCGGCAACCGGTGCGCGGTCTCGAAGTTGTGGCTGATGGTGACGGTGCTGGCCATTCAGGACACCTCCGTCAAGGTCGCGCCGGACTCGGCGTCTTCGGACACCTCGACCCGCACGGGTGTGAGCTGGTGGTCCTCGCGCAGGTGAGTCCAGAGCTGCCGGGCCAGGTCTTCACAGCTCGCAGAACCGCACTCGCGGGCGACCGGCCCCCACCACGTCCGGATCAGGTCTTGCAGGTCGTGGAACTCGACGTCCCGGTCGTCGTGGGCGACGGCCACGTGCACGGTGATGTGGAACAGGTGCCGGTGCCGATCGGCCAGATAGGACCGTGCCCCGGTCGCGCCTGGCCAGCGGTGGAACCCGGGGGCGGTCACGGTGGTCCACACGGTCACGGTCATGACGGCGCCAACTCCCCTTCGCGGTCGTGGCGCGGCGGGTGCGGCACGTCGCCGAACTGCGCGTGGACTGCTTGCAACGCACCCCACGTCATTCCCGTGTGCTCCAAGATGTCGGCGTAGGTCTGGCACGCCTCGTCGCGGTGCGCCCCGACCCCGTACAGGAAGCGGTGGCCGAGTTCGCCGAGCCGCCGCAGCGCGGCGGATTCGGTACGTACCGCGGGGTAGCGCAGCGAGTTCAGCCACGACGAGGAGTCACAGGAATCCGGTGGACACGGAAGGCACCACTCGCAGGCGGACAGGCCGAGAACGTGGACCCACAGGTGCGGGTACTGGCGGCGCCGTTCCCACATGGTGTGCAGCAGCCGCACCCTCGTCGGGTGGTTGGCCTGCACGACGTTGCCGAAACACAGCCGGTCGTAGGTCCCGGCCAGCTCGTCGAAGTAGTCCCACCCGTCGTTGAGCGGGTGGTACACCGGTATCGGGTTCAGCCCGAGGTCGTGAAGCCGTTGCCGGGTGCGGATCTTGTTGTCGCGCCCGCCCTGGTCGAGTTCGATGTAGCCCCACAACCGGTCTTCGTACTTTGTGGCCAGTTCGACGTACCGGTCGAAGAGCCGGTCGAACCCGGTGATTTCGTCCGGGGGCAGCGACAGCGCCTCGTCCATCGTGCAGCCGGTCGCCCGCTTGTGCTCGTTGGTCAGGTTGAAGATCCCGCTGTCCAGCAGGATCACGTGCCCCTGGTCGAGCAGCTTGACCATCCGGAGTTCCTGGCTGCGGTGGTACAGATCGTTCACCGCGAGCAGCAGGTGACGCGGGTAGGCCGAGGATTCCCCGGCCGCGAAGTAGATCGGGGTGTCGGCCCGGTCGAACATTCCGCCGGCAGTAGCGATCACGCCGCCCTCCCCGAAGCATCCGAAGTGGACAGAATGGGTTCCTGGCCGGTGATGCGCGCCCACTTCGTCAGCAGCCACCCGGCCAGGTACGGCAACGGCTGCACCATCACCACGCGGTGCTGCTCTGCCTTCTGCGCGAACGGGGCCAGCATCGTCGGATACGGCCAGAACAGGTCACCCTCGCCGAGCAGCGGTGTCCACAAAGGCCAGCCTGAGTGGACATCGGCCACCACGAGGGCGTGGCGGCCCAGCGTCCACACCTGTCCCGTGGTGGTCTCGTAGTCCGGCTCCCCCACCGTCACCCCGGCCAGCCGCAACGCTTCGCCCTTGTCCGGCGGGTCCCCCTCCCCCGGCTCGCCGTCTTCCTCGCCCGCGGTCAGCGCGTCCTCCAGCGCCGCCAGGTCGTCAGCCTCGTACCCGGTCAGGTCCAGCATCTGCGCCTCGCCGAGGTCGTGCAGGACTTCGGCGAGCAGCCGGTCATCCCATCCGCCCTTGACGGTCAACTGATTCGACGCGATCAAGTACGCCTCGGCGTCATCGTCCGAACGCGACGCCCACCCCCGGATGACCGGCATGAGCCACCGGCCGTCCTCGTCGACCCGCACACCTTCGGGCGCGTCGCGTCCTTCCTCGGCCCAGGCGCACAGTTGTTCGTACCGGCCGTGCCCGGCCACCAGGCGCCCGGTCCGTTCGTCCACGAGCGGCAGTTCCGCGAGTCCAAAGTGGCCGATCGACCGGCCGATGCCCGCGGTGTCGTGCCCCTTCGGGTTCCGGGGCGCGGCCTCCATGTCCTCGATGGGCATGTACTCCACATACCGGTCGGACATCAGCAACGCCCCCCGGTTGCGAACTCGCTGTGGATCATCGGACTCCAGTCTGGGAACGCTCGGACGGCTGAGCCCTTGTGCGGCCGATCCGTCGATAGTTGGTGTCAACGGGGAGCAAACAGCCCCCGCTTAGTGCAGGAGGAACGAACATGACGTCCACGGTTGTCAGCCTGGCCCGGGTTTCGGTGTCCCTGTTCCGCACGGAACTCCCGAAGGCCGGTGGGTGCGGCTGCGCGTGCTGTAGCGGTGGCTTCTGCGGCGGCTGCGGCCACGCCGGGTGCGGCGGGCGCTAACCGGTAGGTAGCCGCACAGGAACCCCCACGGGAAACCGTGGGGGTTTTCTGTGTGCATCCGAGCCGTGATCGGTTGGACTCCGACCCGTGAGCACCTGAACGGCTCACCCGAAGTCGCTTGTCTTCATCGCACGGACCAGTCGAGTGTTGTTGTCAACGGAGGGCAAACAGCCCCACCACAACACACCACAGGAGGAACCCCATGGCCACCAACACCACCACCCGCAAGACCACCGCCGCCAAGCCCGCCGCCCCGAAGGCCCCCGCCCCCAAGGCGGACGAGGCCAAGGCGGCCGACGCCCCGGCGCCCGCGACCCCGGCGGCTGACACCCCGGCCCCTGCCGTGGAAACCAAGGAGACCAAGGCCAAGCCCGGCAAGGGTGACCTGTTTACCCAGCTCGCCCTGAACGCCAAGCAGGCCAAGACCATGCCCGCCCCCACCCGGGGCAAGAACAAGCCGAACCCGTTGGCTGACCTGGTGAAGCGCAGTTACGACGAGGGCCAGCCGTTCGAACTGACCGGTGTGGCGCCCGAGGACGCCGACGCGGTGAAGGCCGCCGTGCGCCGGGCCGCAGCCCGCAACGACCTCGGCGTCAACCTCACCCAGCAGGCGCAGGACGACGGCACGGTGACGGTCTTCTTGCAGGGCAAGGACAAGGACATCCGCGACAACTGATGACCTGGTGGCCCTGCGGGGTCACCAGGGGCCGGGCCGGGGGTGCGCGCTCACCCAACCACGACTGAGCCGCCCCCGGTCCGGTTCCTTCCACACCAGTTCAGACCGAAAGGATTAAGGCCGTGCAGCACATACCGGTGTCGGACGAGACACGCACGGACGTCAGATTGCTCGCTCGCGCTTGGGACGTGTCCGAAGAGGACGTTATCCGATACCTGGTCACGATCTTCCGAGACGGCGACGTGCCACCACCAGAGCCAGCGGAACCGTAGCCGGGGACCCGGTGCCCGCGCGCATCGTCGAGTGAGCTGGGGAACGGCGGTCCCACTATCCACGAAGACCCCACGGACTCTCCGTGGGGTTTTTCCCTTTGCGTGCAACAACATCTCACTGTCGGTGGCGTGGTCCACGGAACATGATTGGAACCGGAGATCGCTGGTCCCGGTCGCGCCTGAGCGTCGAAGCTTAAGGCACACAAGGAAAAGCGATCCGGACAGGAGATCACAACCATGAGCACCAACACCAACAACAACACCCCGGCCGGAACCTGGGAGCCGGAGGTCCCCAACGAGGACGGGTTCGAGGTGTGGTCCTTCTCCACCACCTACGACACCGGCGCCGAGAACTACTACGCCGAGATTGAGGCCACCAAAGACGGCTGGTTCACCTGGACCGTCGGCGAAGCCTTCCCCGGCGGTCGCCTGCTGGCCGAGCACGACGCCCCCACCTTCGAAGAGGCGCAGCAGCAGGCCGCGCTCCGGTTCGCGAAGGAGGTGAACCGGTGACGCGCCAGCCACCCGAGGGCAAGCGGGAGCTGGCCGAGATGATTGCACTGCGCGCCCGCGTGAACTGCCGGACCGGCCGCACCCTGCCGAACGGGCGCAAGCAGCCCGTCCCGGTCACCCGGCTGCGCCTCGAAGAGACCGCCACCGAGTTCGCCAACTCGCCCCGCTACCGCGACACCGAGCTGCCCGCACTGCGCACCGTCATCGCCGCGTGCAAGCGGCAGGCCGCCGTCTTCCCCGGGTGGGACATCCTGGCCTTGGAGCAGTCGCCCCTAGCTCCGGATGGCGCCTGCCGCCACCGCCGGGAACCGGAACCGCAGCGATGCCGGTGCGGCTACGCGGCGTGCTGCGACCGCGACATGGACGAGCACACCACGGCACTCACGAACGTCAACGACGGTCGACAGCACGCACGGCTAAGGCGGCTCTGGAAAGGTACGGTCGTGGACCCCGCCGAGAAACTGACACAAGAAATAAGCCTCACCATGCCCATCGCCCAGGTCAGCAAGATCGTCCAGCGCCTCGAACACGCGAAGCGAACCGGCGACCTTCGCGGCCTCGCCGAGTTCGCGGACGAACTGCGCGAAGCTGCCAGCGCCCTCGACGAGTTGGACGAGCTGGTGTTCGGCAAGCGGGACGACACCGCCCCCACGCCGGAGTAACCACCACCCGGAAGCCCCCGCACTTGCGGGGGCTTCCTTGCGTTCCACGCCACCGGTCTCGAACTCGTGCAGCGGCCGCAGCCGCCGAGGCTTCTTTTCCATGGACGAACAGACGCTCGTCCTCCGGCACCGCGGGCGCAGGTCACCCTCGCGGGTGAGACCGCTACGGAAGCCGCTGCGCCTCGATCTTCGCCCGGCACTGCGAACACAAGATCCCACCTGGTCCGGGCGGATTTTCCCCGCACTTCCTGCACACCTTCGCGTCGTCCACGTCGACACCTAACGTCCATGATCGGCGACTGCCGGGTCAATGTCGGTGTCAGTCGTCCCACACGATTCGGGTGGCGCCGCCGTGACCGTGTACGGCCTCGGCGAACTCGACGCTCGGCCAGAACACATTGGACCGGTGCTCCCCGGACCAGTGCACGTTCGCACTGCCGTCCGGCCACAAGCAGCCGTCAGCCACCCGGCCGGTTCCGGACACCCCGGTCACGTCGTCGTCACGCTGGAGGTGGAAGCGGCGAACGCGAGGTTCGGTCGGCACAGCGTCCTCCTGGGGTTGTCGGCACCGAGTTTGTGAAATCCGGGTTTCCACGCGCGGCACCACCGGCGCGGTCTGGGAGCCGCGAGGTCCTAGCGATTTCGACCCCCTCCCACGGCCGGGAGCGCGCGAGAGCACCGCGGGCGAAGCGCTCGAATGGCTCCTGATCTTGGGTGCAATCGCGCGGAGATCCTTTACAGGACCGGTTAAGCGGTCACTGACCCGGACAAGTCACCGAAGGAGTCTCGAATGTTCGCCAAGTTCTTCATCCACGTCGCCACCCTGATCACCGTTCTGCGCACTCGCGTGGAGGTCGAGCACGTGGTCATGGCCGTCGCGTACGGCGTCAGCGCGTCGACGGGGCACGCGGAGCTGCTGGTCGCGATCGCTTACGGCGTGGTGACCACGGTGCATGTGCGTGCGACCGGGCAGGACCTGCGTCACACTGCCTGACCTCTCGGCTTCGAGGTCGCTGAAGCCCCTGACCTGCTGGTCAGGGGCTTCCTTGTTGTGACGCCAGCGGCTAGTTGGCGGCTCGATCTCACCTGCCAGTTTGTGGAAGGTGCGTGCGATGGATAGCCATGAACTACCTGTGATACTTGGAGCGGTTCGGCGGTACTTGACAGTCCGGAAGGATGGTCCGCCACGTGATAGTTCGTCATCTAGAGTCGTCGCGTCCTTTGCCTCAGACAGCTCCGGCCTCGTCTAGTGAGCTGAGGATGACTGGCACGGGAACCAGCCGCACCCACACCTGCACGCTGTCGCTTGGTACCGCATCTGGCATCTCAGCCGTCCATCCGAGTGGCCATGATGAATGCTTGAAATCTGGTTTGACAGGGGCTACTCGAACACGTGCCTTATCAGCACAAGCCGCCGTATCGAAGGTCGCCTCGCCGAACAAGGTATCGCTGGTGAAGGTCGCTTTCTCGAACCGGGCGTCGCTGGTGAAGGTCGCCCCGTCGAACCGGGCGTTCCCGGTGAAGGTCGCCTCGAAGAACCCGGCGTTCCCGGTGAAGGTCGCCCCGTCGAACCAGGCGACGCCGGTGAAGGTCGCCCCGTCGAACCAGACGTCCCCGGTGAAGGTCGCCCCGTCGAACCCGGCGACGCCGGTGAAGGTCGCCTCGAAGAACCAGGCATTCCCGGTGAAGGTCGCCCAGTTGAACCCGGCGTCCCCGGTGAAGGTCGCCCAGTCGAACCCGGCGACGCCGGTGAAGGTCGCCCAGTCGAACCAGGCGTCCCCGGTGAAGGTCGCCTTGTTGAACCGGGCGTCGCTGGTGAAGGTCGCCCCGTCGAACCGGGCGTCCCCGGTAAAGGTCGCCCCGTCGAACCAGGCGACTCCGGTGAAGGTCGTGTTGACAAAACTGGCCTTGTTGATTCGGGAGCCCATGAGGTCGAGATCGATGAGGGTGGCGCTGGTGAGGTCGAGGTTGATGTTTTTCCAGAAGGTTTTCGCGGGATGTTTCGGGTCGATGCCCGGTTTGAGGTGCGTGGCGAGAATGCGCTGGGCGGTGAGGCGGACCTCTCGCTCCTGCCGGGCGTCATCGTCGAGTTCGGCCACGGTCGGTGACTTGGGTCGTTCCTCGCTTGCGGCGCACTTTCGAGAGGCGCCTCTGCTGGGCGCCAGGGGGCGGTGGATCCCTGGACGGTTCCGTGGCCGGGGGGTGCCAGGTAGCTGGAATGGGGTGCGCAGGTAGGCGCACAGCACGTCGACCACGGCTTGACGGTGGTCGGGATTGTCCTGGGCGACGCGTTCAAGCGCGTATAGCCCGCCGTGGCGGACCGCGACTTTGTCGGAGCCGAGCTGATCGACAGCCTTGACGTACAGTTCGGTGAGACGGCGTTCGGTGGCGTCGTGCTCAGTGGACCATTGCCGACGCCCGGCGAGTACTAGCGCGACCACACCACCGGTGCCGGCACCGACCGAGAGACCGACCTTGATTACTTCGATCTTGTCCTTTGCATTGCCGCCAGGCTCGACGTACCGCAGCAGTGTGATTACGGCCGCGGTCGCGATGAACGCGACCGGGACGACGATGACGACGATCGCCCACCACCACGTTCCTCCACGGTCCCGCAACCGCCGGGCCAGCGCGGTCTTTAACGCGTTCATTCTCTTCGACTTCACGCCTCGTAGTCGCCAGAACCGTGCCGACCGCTACATCGTTAGATCCGGCCAAGGGCGGTCCGGTGGGCGGAGATGAAGACCACGGAGATCGATTGGCTGGAGTACCAGTGTCCGAGGTGCTTGGCCGAGGGCATGGCCGATCCGTACCTGCGACTGCGGAAGCGTACCCGGATCTGGCCCCGGTACGCTCAGGACTGTGCTGTGATTGACTGATGAGGGAGGACACGAACGAGCACGGCGAGCAACGATGGGTGGACCGGCGGTCCATCCTGAAGCCGCTAAATCGACGCTGGATCTGGCTTGCGATCGCAGTAAGCGTTGCGGTGTGCGGCCTACTGGTTTGGAGTCAGTGGGGCGACACGCCGAACGACCATCGGTCCGCGTTCGATGTTGGCTGGAAACTAGGGGCGGGCGTCCTTGCAATCTTGGCTGCAGTCCTCGGCGCTCGTCGGGTAGAACTCGGCGAACGAGAGCATCTGCGACAACTTGCCGCTGACGAACACCACCGGTCGCACGCCGAGGCTGTCCTGAGACGACAGCTAGATGCCGACTCGGCTGCACGAGAGGATGCGGTGGCCAGGCAGATAACTGAGCTATCGTCGAAAGCTAGCGAGCAACTGGGAAGCACTGACGCATTCGTGCGCATCGGGGGGCTAACCGACCTAGAACGGCTTGGCCAATCTCATGAAAATCTCCGACAAACAGTGGTCGACCGCATATGCGCTTATCTGCGTGCACCGTACGGCAGAACGAACAGTTCCGAGGAAAGCAAAGACCAAGCGAGAGAGCGCAAGCTGGAGAAAGATGTACGACGCACGGCGCAATCAATTCTAATCAAACACCTAAGAAATGAGCTCCCACAAGATTACTGGCCTGATTTAACAGTAGACCTCGCGGGCTCCCTTTTGATCGACTTTGATTTTACACACGCCAGCGTTGCGATAATTAGCTTCACCAATACAACCTTCGAAGGCGTCGCGAACTTCACGAATGCAAGATTCGGATTTGCAGATTTTACAAGTTCAACGTTTCTTGACGATGCCGTGTTCAAGCAAGTCAAGATACGTAGCGATTGCAGCTTTGGATTCGCAAGTTTCCATAAATCAGCACACTTTGATGCCGCACAGTTTAAGGAAGGCGCAGACTTTTCTGGAGCAAGTTTCGGCATTGACAACGATAATACGGTGGAGACCGAGGCAACCGACCCGTTTGCATCAGTAAGCATGACAAGGGCCAGTCTAGGGTCGACATACTTCTACAAAACGAGGTTCATAATCCACGCCTTCTTTGAAGGTGCTACATTCTCTGGAGGCTCTCGAGCATTCTTGAGAACGCGCTTCGAACAGTCCGCCTCATTCGAGGAGGCAACTTTTCTTGAAGAGACCGACTTAACGAACATTTCTTACAATAGCCTAAACTTTCAGTCGGCAGTCTTTCACAAGTCCGTTAGCCTTCCAAAAGACAGGATTGAGCACCTCCGTCTCACCGGCGCCATTTTACTCCCCGAGTCCACCGTCTGGAATCTGCCTGCCATCTGGGGAGAATCAGAGTCGGTCCACCTTGACGACTACGAACAACCTGTGCGGCGGATCGTTCCCGTCGTATTTTGACTTTGACTAGCGTTTCCCTTTTTCGACGGCTAGAAATCTTGGTAGCGCATTCCATCCACCAGGCGAAGTGGAAGCAGTATGCCTGTCATGACATAGTTTACACAGTGGCCGGAGTCGGTGCCAGGCGTCGGGGTCGGGTGCACCGCAGGCGACGAGGGCGCGTCGGGTTTCGGGGTGGTGGTCGGCCACTGTGGCCGGTCGCTGGCAGAGCACGCACAGCCGATGCTCGCGCAGGAAGGTCGCGCTGTTGCGCTGCCAGTCCCAGCCGTAGCCGCGTTGGGCGGCGGTTCCTCGGCGCTGGTCGCTGTCGCGGCGTTGTTCGGCTCGGCAGGTTGGGCAGGGGCCGGGCGGAATGGTGGCTCGGCAGGTTGGGCAGACGTGGGGCGGTCTGGTGGGCATCGTGTTCAGCGGGTGTTGCGTCCGAGGTAGTAGCCGATGACGAACAGGAGGAGGGCGGGGAGGCTGACGCCGAGCAGGATGGCCGTGTCCACTGTGGCTTCACGCTTTCTCGGGGTGGTCAGTGGCGGGGCCGCACAACCTGCCCGGAGGCGGTTTCGGTCAGGGCCGCGCGTTGACGATCGCATTCGACGAACTGGGGGCTCCTGGTGAGGCCCCGCCACTGTCCTGCGCGGTTCTCGGCCGTGCCGTTCGAGTTCCGCGTCTGGTGCACCTGGTCCTGTGTGGACATAGGGGTGCTTGCTGTGCACGGTAGTACAGTCACGGGTTCGCGCGCTACTGGGGTGGGTCACGAATCCCTTGTCATATCAGGGTTTACGGCCATGTTGGCGCGACGGATGCGGCGATCGGCGTGGTAGGCCAGCACGTCGGCGACCCGGTAGCGAACACCGTCCACAGTGTCCACTGTGGGCAAACCCCGGCGGCGCCACTGCCGCACGGTGCCCGGTCGCACGTCGCACATGTCGGCCACTTCGTCCGCGTCGAGCAAGTCGTCCTGCCCGAAGGTCAGGGGCTTCGGAACCACCCAGCTCTGACCGAGTTCCCGGCATCGGTCGTCGAGTTCGGCGCAGGTCTCGGGCGCGTCGCGAAGCAGCGCTTCCCGGTAGGTGCGGGCGACCCGGCGAGCCCGGTCGAGCGGGCTGTCGCCGGGCCACGGCCACGGATCGTCGCTCACGCCGCGATCTCCCGCCGGGCGGTGAGCAGGGTGCACAGCTTCTCGTACTCATCCCACGTGTAGGCACGATTGCAGGCGGCACAGGTGATCGTGTCGTCTCCGTCTTCGCGGCCGAGGGCGAGCTTTTCGCAGCGCGGGCAGGGCACGGGTAGGTGGTTGATCAGGCGGCGTTGCCCGGTCAGGGCTCGGACGCGGTGATGCAGGTCGATCAGGACGAGGGCACCGTCCAATCCGTCCCGTTCGAGCACGGACCATTCCCCGTCCGTCCAGCCGGTGTGGACGACGTTGCGCAGGGCGAGGAACGCCGATATCCCGCTGGTGAGAAGCCGCTGCGCGCGGTCGAGCACGTGGCCGGGGCGGCTGCGCTGCGCTTTCTGCGTGTCCCACTCGATACCCAGGACGTCGGCGACGGATTCGGCCCAGCACTGCGCTTCGTGCAGCAGCTCGGCCTGCGTGGCCTCGATGGCTAGCGAGATCGGCACGGGCGGGTCGGGGGTTCCGGCGACGACTTGCCGGAGCCCGTCACGGATGCCGGTGAGCGAGGCTTCGAGGTCGAGGTAGTCCCGGGGCATGTCCACGATGGCCTGGTGGAGGTGTCGTGCGCAGGCGGCGCACAGACCTTCGGCGGCGTTGATCGGTACGCCCCGCTTGATCGTCGGGTAGTCGGGGTCGGGCTCGCAGTGGGCGCAGCGGGGTCCGCGGCGGCAGCGGTGCAGGTCGATCGTGGCGTTCACGGGACGGCTCCTGGCTGGTCGTGGGGCGAGAGCACGGGCGTGGTGCCCTTGGTCATCGGCCTGTGTGGCTGGTCGCGGTGTAACGGGCGCTGGTGGCCGTGCGACCTCACGTGAGGGCGAAAAAGCGGGCTGGAGCTGGGCATGTACATCACTCGGAAGGTGCGGGCGCGGTGGCGTCTGTCGCGGATGTTGCGGGCGTGGCGACGGGATGTTCGGTCGGTTCCGTGGCCGGATCGGGCTGGGCGCGGGCCGCGAACAGGGCGGCGGCGAGTTTCTGCGCGAGGTCGCGGTCCAGCACGATGAGGGCGGGGCCGATGCCGACGCCGACCGCGCTGGGTTCGCCGTCGTGGGGCGGGATCCACAGGACGCCGAGCGGGCCGTTGATGTGCCAGGCCATGGCGTCGCCGTCGAGGCCGCGTTCGGTGGGTTCGGGCAGGTCGTCGCTGGTCAACAGGTTCATGATGCTGCTGGTCCTTCCTCATTCGTGGTCGGGTTTGTTGCTGGGATGCCGTATCCGGCGGCGTGCAGCAGCGGCACGAGGTCGCGCAGCAGCAGCCGCACGGGCATCTCGAGCACGGGTTGGGGCACGGCGAGAACGAACGGATTGCGGGCGGTTTCGGCGAGGGCGTACAGGTCGCCCGCGGTGATCCAGGCCCACCAGCGGCCGGGGTCGGTCTTGCCTACTCGGCGTTCGATGGCGATGCCGTAGTCGGCGCCGCTGGCGACGGCCTGGTCGGCGGTCGCGGCGAGCACCACCAGGACGCGGCTGTCAGTGAAGTCCTCGGGGGAAATCTTGACCTGCCACGCCAGGCGGGGCGTGTTGTCGATGTCGCCGTGGTCGCGGGAGCGCCGGTCGCCGACTTTCCAGCCGGTGCGCACCATCCGCTGCGCATCGGGCCAGCCGTGTTCGCGCAGCCAGCGCGCCACGGCCTGTTCGGCTTCCTTGCCGCGCCGGTTGCTCGACCGGCCGATTTCCGCGCGGGTTTGCCGATCCAGGGTGCTCATGCTGGCCCCCATTCGGCGAACGCGGCTTTCTCCTCGTCGGGGGTTTCCGCCGGCATGTCGGCCGTGGACGTCCACACGGGCCGCCAGCCGTTGACGTGGTAGGGGTCGGTGAGCTGCTGGGAGAGCGCGGCGGCGATGGCGAGCAGGGCGTGCCCGATGCCGAGGTCGAGCCAGAGCCCGGCGTCTTCGTGGGACGGGCCGATCCTGTCGGATTCGGCGAAGCATTCTTCAGCTTTGGCGTAGTGCTCGGGGCCGTTCATCGTGGTCTCCGGTGCTGGTCAGCGTGGGGGCAGTCGGTGAAGTGGCTGGTGTGGACCGGGAGTCCGGCATCGCGGGCTCCGGCGGCTTGGCCTCGGCGCAGCACCCCGGCGACGAGCTGTCCACTTCGGATGGACAGCAGGACGTTTCCGCGTTCCGGTGCGGGCTCGGGGTTGACCGGCATGGCCTTCCCGGCCGGGGTGGTGGCCCACAGGACCGGGAGTCCGCAGGTGGCGCAGGTTCCCCGCCAGGGCGCGAGGTCGGTGGTCATGGTGGTGTCCGTTCGTCGCTGGTCCAGCCCATGAGGTCGTTAACGATCCGGCGTCCGCGTGCGGCGCGGGCTTCGGCGCCGGGGTCGTGGCCGCACACGGCGGTGCCCCGGTAGCCGCTGTCGTCGCAGAGCGGGCAGTTCGCGATGGCGCGGCGTTTGTCGGCGTGGGTGGTGCGCAGGTGCGCTTGCCGGGTCTCGATCCGGCGTTCGTGGTCGGCTTGCTCGGCGTGGCGGCGGGCGCGTTCGCACGCGCCGCAGCGGGGCGGGTCGTCGTCAAACTCGTGCTCGACGCAGCGGACCGCAGACGGGGACGCTCTGGCCGGTGTGGACGGCCGGGCCGGGGAGGGCGTCGAGCGCGCCCCGCGCGCCTGCGCGCTCGCGCGCCCTCCCGGGGAGCCCTGTAAGGGCTCCCGGTCGGGTCGGGTCGGGAGTTCAACGACTCGGCTAGCAGGTGGTTCAGCAGCCGCTTCAGCACGTGCTTCACCGGGTGCTTGCGGTTTGCTTCGCGCTTTCCCGCTGGCCAAGCCGCCTTTGCGCCCGGCTTCGGCCTTCTTCCGGCGTTCTTCCTCTACTTCTTCCTTGCTGGGGTTGCGTTTGGTTCCGTCGCTGTCCGATCGCCACTCGTGGAACTCGTAGCCTCCGCGCACTCGCCGCCACAGTCGCGCGGCCACTAGCTTCCGGGCCAGCTCGTCCCCGCCTGTCGGGAACAGCCACGGGAGCTGATGGTCTGGGATCAACCCGTCGGTGAGGTTGTCCGACGACCACGAGCCAGCGACTACCCAGAGGGCGAGGGCGGCGGGGTCTTCCGCTAGGACCTTGCGGACCTTGTTGTGCGAGTGGAACTTGTCGTCCACTTTGAACCACGGCATGGCCGGTCAGGACTCCAACTCGCCGAGCACCGCGTCCAGCGTCCTTTTGGGCTCGTCACTGTCGAGGACCCGGGCGAGGATGTCGATCGCTTGTGTGGCCTCCAATTTCGTCAGGTCGTTGGATGAGGTGAGCGGTCGTTGCACGAGCTGCCCGACGACGGCCAGCTTGTCCCCGCGGTCGTTAACGTCGAGGTCGCCGAGCTGGGCGTGCAGCTTGTCGAGCTGCGAGCGGGTTGCCGCGTCCTCCCCCGCGTCATCGCCGGGAGGCTCGGCCGGGTCGGGGGTGGCGGGCTGCTCGTCGTCGCCGGGCAGGGAGGGAGCGGGCGCGGCTGGGCCGGGGTCTGCGGGCGGGTCCGCCTGGCCGGTTTCGCCGGGGGTGGCCTTGGCCTGGGGAACACCGTTTTTCGGGGCTGTACGGCGTTTTGCGGTGCGTTTCGCGGGCGGGGGTGACTCGGGCTCGGCCGGGCCGGGTGGGGTGGTCAGGGCGGCCCTGGTGGGGTCCGGGGCGTCGCTGTCCTCCAGCTCGTCGACGGTCAGGGCGATCCCGCCCACCACGTCGGCGAACTTCCGGCGGCACAGCCTCGTCGTGGCGCGCGCGTACAGCTTGTCCTCGGGGTAGCCGCCGAGGTCGATTTTCGCGCGCCTCGCCTGATCCGCGGTGAACTGCACGCGGGTCCAGGTCTCTTCGTCGCGGCGTCGTCCTTCCAGGACTACGCGGGTGTCGGTGACCTCGACGTCGCGCAGGTGGTGCCCGGCGGCCAGCGCCATGCCGCGCATGATTTCCGCGCTCTTGCCGGGTTTTCCTTTCACGACGTGGATGTGCTGAAGGCTCGTCATCGGGCCGAGTCCCATTTCGCGGCCGGTCAGGATGGCTGCGGTGACGGCGGCCGGGTTGCCGCGCATCCCGTCCGGCACGAACGGGGTGTCGGCGATCTGGGCGGCCAATCGGGACACGTCGCGGACGACGAGGACCCATTCATCCAATGTGGTCGGCGCGGCGGGGTCCTGTTGTGGCCGGGAAACCTGGTCGTGCGCGTCGTAGCGCTGAAGCTCGCTCATCTGCTGCTGCCTCGGTCTGCTTGGTGCGCAGCGACCGGCAGGCAATGGGCTTCTGCGTGGTGCGCAAAACGTGAACGTCGTGGGTGTTCGCGGGCGGGGCTATCCGGCTTGCTGGAGCGCGGGCGGCAGGATCACCTCCCCCACGTAATCACGGGAGCGTGCGCAGGCGCGAGAAACCTCGCGGATGTATCGGAACTCGCGGAGCTGCTCGGGTCCACTGGTCATCGGGTACAGGTCGGCGCCGTCGGCGCGCACGTGGATGACCGCGCAGCCGTCCACCTCGATCATGGGTTGCTCGTGGCCGTCACTGTCCACGTAGGCATCGGAGTAGCGGTACCCGGCGAGCTGCCACGCCGTTTCGCCGAACACCCCGGATCGGCTGGTCTTGATGTCGCACAGCAGCCGCTTGCCCAGCGTCGGGAAGTCCGCGATCAGGTCACCGGTCCCGGCCCACCCGTAGGAGTGCGACACGACCACGAACTCCACGAGCACCGGTTCGACAGCGAAGCGGTCGAGGAAGTCCACATAGGCTTCGACGTGCCCGGCCAGCGCGTCCGGGACCTCCACCTCCTCTCCCGCGACCAGCCGCTCGGCGAGGCCGTGGACCTCGCTGCCCCGGCGCGCGGCGGCGTCGCGGTCGGCGAACCGTGCCCCGTTCAGCTTCGCCAGCCGGGCCGAGTGCGACAGCTCGCCCAGCTCGTCCCAATGGTCGATCGCGTACTCCGCGGTCGTCTTCGCCGCCCAGTTGATCAGCGCGGGTTTCGGAACGCCGTCGGACAGGATCGTCGTCACCCCGGGGACTTTCACGCCGTGGGCGTCCACGTAGGAGTGGCCCTTACCGTGGTTCTTCCGGCGGATCGGGGGCGTGTACTCGCTCACGCGGCGGCCCCCGTGCGGCGGGCGCGCGGGAGCCGCTGGACCTGCCGGACCGCAGTGCGGGTGCACAGCACCCGGCCGCCGTGGTCGACGTAGCGGCCCGGCCAGAAGGACTTGGCGGGGTGTCCGCAGAACTGGCATACCAGGGTTGGGGGCATCGGGTAGGGCGGCCTCGGCAGGGCTCGCAGGCTGGTGCTCATTGCCCGGCCTCCGGCTCGTCGTCGCGCGCCTCGGCCGCATCGTCCTGGTCGTCGTGGGGCCGCAGGGCGTCGATGGCCTCTTCGAGTTCCAGCGGGAGTTCGACCTTGCCGGTACGGCGCTCGTGCTGGCGGCGCAGCAACCGGTGCAGCGTGGCCGCGTCGGCCGTGACGCCGGTGAACGCCTCGCAGGCCAGGACCTCGGCCGTGGGAACGACATCCCCGGTCCGGGCGTTGGTGCGGATCTCCTTCGTCCGGACAAGCAGGACAGCGACGTGCACATCGTCGGGGCGCTCGACCAGGGACGAGGCGATCGCGGGCATTCCGTTGCGGTCGTCGGCGGGTAAGGCGGGTGCGAGTTTGACCGACACGCGGTTTTCCTTTCTGTGGCTGAAAATTCAGTGGGTGACGGGGCACGACTTGTCGGGTGCCCCGTCGATGACGGGCATGGGTTCGGGTTCGGCGAGGTACGCGGCGGCGCGGTGGTGGAGGTGGTGCCCGGCGGGGAAGCGGTGCCAGCGGTGCCCGCAGGCTGCGCATTCCCAGTAGAGAACGCCGTCGTAGACGCCGAACACCTGCACACCCACGAATTGGACGGACGAACAGGACGGACAGCGCACGTCGTCCTCGGTCAGCTCCAGCGCGGCGTCCATCACTCCCGCACCCCCAGCGCGGTGCGCAACTGCTTGAGCCGTCGCTCCGCGTTGAGCGCTCGGGCCTTCCACGCGTCGCGGTCCTCGGTGACCGCGGCGAGCTTGTCCAGCCGGTCCATCAGTTCGGCCAGCGGCAGGTTCAGCGAGCTGTCCGGGCCGTGGCCGTTGGTCTTGCGGCGGCTGTTGTGCCGGGCCAGGTGCGGGCGCACGGAGTTCGGGTTCGCGCTGGTGTACGAGCAGTGCAGGCAGCCGTAGACGATCGTGCCGTTCGCGAGCGTGAGCACCCGGGTCTGCGGCTGGTAGACCACGTTTCCGGCCTTGTCGCGGAACGGGGCCTCGCGTGGTTCGTCGGCGATGACGGCGACCCCGTCGACCTCGGTCGCGGTCATGACCGCACGTCCTGTTCGGCCGGACGTTCCGGCTCGCGGTCGGCGTAGACCATCAGTCCGATCAGGACGTCGAGCCCGACCGTGGTCCAGCCCCACCAGTCGCGGGCGGTGTCCAGGTCCATGATGAGCAGGCGGGACAGCAGAAGCAGGGCGACGATGCGCAGGCTGAGCATCACGGGTTGATCCTTCGGTGACGGGGAAACTTCAAGACGGGACGACGGCGCTGAACCCGGTACTGGTCCACCAGTTCGGGGCGCTCGCGGCGCAGGCGGGGCAGGTCGACCCCGGCTCGTTCCTCGATCTCGCGCGCAACCGCCGGCAGACCGTCGACGGTGCCGACATCGGCATCGCCGAGCAGGACGAGAAGTTCGGCTTCGATGCGGTCCACATCGGCTCGTGCGCGGCCGAACGCGGCGCGGGCGTCGTGCCAGCTCCGTACGAGGTCCGCATGAAGATCGAGGGACACGCTGCGCGTGGTATCCGGTGTGGATGATCGCGGCGAGCAAGGTTGTTCGGGGTTCACTGTCTCTCCGAGAACGGCGCGGGAATACTGGAGGCCGGTGGGGACCGAAGCGACCTACTTGGCGGCCACCGGAGCCGGGTCGGGGACGGGCTCCGTGGTGTCGCCGGTTTCTTCGGTTCCCACCTCCTTCGGTTCCGGGTCCTGTCCGGGTGTCTCGGCGGGCTCGGGGTCGAGCTGCCCGTGCGGCCATCGCTTTCCCAGGTCGTCGATGACCTCGGCGTCGTACTCGGCGACGAGCGCGTTGAACAACGGTGTGTCCGGGTCGTGCTGGTCACGCATTTCCGCGACGTCGAGGTGTTCCACGGTGGACGGCATCGATCGGTCCTTTCCGGTCAGACAAGGATGGAGACGGTGAACACGGCCAGCCCCAGGAACAGCACGGTCGTCACGGCCGTGGCCAGGGCGAGGCGTCGGTGCTCGGGCGGGGCGTCGCGGTAGTGGTCGAGGTAGGTGGCGGCCCGGATGGACAGCACGTCCAGGGCGGCGCCGAGGACATGGGCCATCCGCCAGACCAGCCACAAGGGCGCCTCGACCAGGACCGGGCGCACGATGAGGGCGTGCGCGGGACGATCGGCCATAATGGATTGCCTGCCTTTCGATCGGGGGTGGAGTGGTGCGCCGCCCCGCAGGAATGGGGGCGTTCGCTGCGGGGCGGGCACACCTGCGCGGCCCGGCGGTTAGGCCGCGCGTTCCGCTCGCCGGGAACGCGGACGTTTCTCTGGGCGGGTCCGCGTGCTCGGGGTACCGGCGGGCGGCGCCGGGATCGGCTGGAACAGGGCCACGACTTCTCGCGCCTGCTCGCGCGGCCAGGGCGGGGCGGAGTCCACCGCGCGTTCGATGGCGGCCCATTCGCCGTCGGACAGGGTCAAGCCTCGCTCGGCGTAGAACCGCTCTGTCCACTCGCGATTGACACTGCTGTCGCTCATGCGGCATCAGCGCCTTCGCGGGCGTACGGGGCGACGAGCGCGAGATCGGTGAACACGAACAGACTGCCCCGGGGGACGCCGAGGGCGTCTTCGATACCGGCCGCCGTGTCGACCCGGACCGTGGATCTCTTGCCCTGAATCAGAAGGTTGATCGCGGTCGGGCTGATGCCCACCGCGTTCGCGAGCTGCCGCTGCGACCCGGCAGCCTGCGTACGTTCCAGCAGCGCAGGCAAGCTGCGTACGCGCACAGAGACCGTCATGCGGGAGTGCCCTTTCATCTCACTCGGAAGCGCAGCGGTCGGCAGGAAATGGGCATCTGCGTGGTGCGCGGGTGTTCGTCGAATGCGGACGCCACCGTAAGCATGATCGCGCCCGCGCGTCAACACAGGAGAAACCACAACACGGTGTCAACCGCGATTCAATTCCGTGTTGTCGTTTGTGCGCGCAGGGTGATATACATCGAATGATCTAAAAACTGGCTGATATAAATTCTTGCTTTAAATTTCACCAGTTAATCCGCTTGGGGGAACTGGCCGTGAGACAGCATTTCCGGCGGGCGGTGAACGCGACGGAGCCCCGGCCGCCACGCGCCCGGGGCTCCGTCCTTACCGGGTCGTCAGGACCCGCCCACCAACTTCCACGCCACCTGCACCATCGTCAGGATCGGCATCGCCACGAGCTTCACCCGCAGCTCCGGCTTCAGCGCGTCGTGGACAGTGACGATCGCGTTCGCGGTCTGCGGATCGATGACCACGCCGTCGATCTTGCGCATCACGAACTTGTCCCGCATCTCCCGCAGGATCACGATCCTGTCCGGCTCGGTCTCTGTGGCCTCGGGCAACTCGTCTTCGAGCAGCACCGCGTCCATTCCGGATCGCCAGTCCTCCGTCTCCCGGCACGCCCAGCAGTTGACCGCCTGCGGGTTCGCCGTCACCACCGGCTCGTCCGCCCTGCTCGGACACGCCGCGCACCCCGGGGACTGGGGCGATTCGAAGTGGACCGCAGTCTCGCTGGCCAACAACGCCTCAGCCCAGCCGAGCTGGAATTGCCGCATGATCTCGACCGCGCCCGTGCCGACCGGCCTGTCACCGATCGCTTCCCGGACGGCGGCGTTGAGCCACGGCGCACCCGACTCGCCCGCCGAGTACGCCTGGCGGCCCGCCTCCACCATGTCCTGGTTCTCGTCGGTCATTCCGCCACCACCTGGGGTCGAACCTCGAGGATCCGGTCCCGCTTGACCTTGTGCGGCCACGGGAACCCATCTTGCACGCCAACGGTGACCCGGTTGACCTTGAGCAGCCGGAACCACCCGAGGTCGGTGCGCACGGCGGTCGCCGCCTTTAACTCCTCCTCCGTGTACGGGACGGGCTTCATCTTGCGCAGGTTCTCCACCCGGGCGAGAAGCCCGCGGTAGGTGTCGTCGGCGGCTTTGAACGCCTGGTACGCCTCCAGATCGAGGTCCATCTTCTTCGCTGCACGCTTGAGCTGCCCACCGGTCTTGACCAGGGACACAATGGCCGGATCGGTCTCCGCCTCCGAACGCGGCGCGGTGCGCCGGTTGTACACGGCTTCCAACCGGTCACGCTTCTCCTGCGCAGGCTTCAGCGCGGCCTCGGTTACGGCCAGCACCTCGGCGTAGTTGTCGACGGTGACATTGCTGTGCAAAGTGGCCATTACGCGTCTCGCCTCCGTTCGGTGTAGTCGTGCAGCGGGATCGGAAGCGAGTGCCCGAAGAACGCCGTCCACTCGTCGTAGCAACTGGAATGGACGACATACGCGCCGCTCGCCATGAACCCGTGTCGCCCCGCCGGGCATCGGTCCGCCGGACGCGCCACGACGTGGCCCTCCACCACCTCGTGCAGCAGCACCAACGGCATCTCCGGGCGAACCGGGTGAGAACGTGGGACGCCGTCGCCCACTACGAACACCTCCCGGACCTCGGGGTTGCCGCTGAGCATCCGGCTCGTGTCCCGCTGAACAACGGGCCAGGGCCGCAGGACTCTCGCCCGCATCCCGTACAGCACCGGCTTCACCTCCCCCGTCATCGGCGGTCCCCCTGTTGACGCCAGTTCTGTACCGCGTTGGTGACCAGGAACTCCCGTTCCTTCCCGGACAGCAACTCGTCCACATTGGCTTCGTCGAGGCGCACCACACGCGGAATGCGATGCTCAGGACGCCACTCCACGCCACAGATTTCGTCGTAAGCCACCGGCGCCCCGCTCGGGCTGTAGACCTCGGCCGTCACCACGACGAACACCAGCCGCCTCTGCAACCAGGCGTAGTAGTCGTGTGCCGTGTACACCCCAAGCCCGAATCCCAGCGGGGTTGTGGTCGAGTCGATCCTGTCCG
This sequence comes from Amycolatopsis minnesotensis, assembly GCF_039529815.1. Taxonomy (NCBI): domain Bacteria; kingdom Bacillati; phylum Actinomycetota; class Actinomycetes; order Pseudonocardiales; family Pseudonocardiaceae; genus Amycolatopsis; species Amycolatopsis minnesotensis. The sequence continues at coordinate 146,943 of NZ_BAAANN010000013.1, forward strand.
GCCGAACCGTCACCGTCCAATCGATCGGGACGGAGAGATCCCACTTGGCCAGTTCGGCGGCGGACACGATCCGCTCGCCCGCTTTCAGTTCATCCAAACTCATGCGCCGACCTCCCGTTCAGCCTGCGCGACGACATCGCTGACCAGCTCCCGCAAGTCCTCGTAGGACAACAGGTCGTCCACATTGGCATCGCCGACGTACCGAGGCTTCTTCGTGTCCGGACGCCACCCCAACCCGTTGACCTCGACTTGGGCCAGGCTGGCGCCCTCCGCGAACACCTCAGCCACCACAACAACGAATATCAGCTCACCATCCAAAAAGGCCCGATAGTCGTGCGCCGAGTAGTGCCCGACCTCGAAGTCCAGCGGCGTACGGTCCGCGTCGAACCGATCCGGACGAAGCGTGATCACCCACCCCTCGGGCAGAGCGACACCCCACAGGGCAAGAGTCTCCCAGAGAACGATCGTCTCGCCAGATTCCAACTCGCCATTCAGCACGAACCGTCCTCCCGCCTCTGCACGGGAAGGGACGGCTCATCATCCACAAGCGACACATTGATACGCGTGATAAAGTGCCCCTCCTTGATGACCTCGGCCACGCGAAGACCAGCGCCCTTCGCAGCAACGTCGGTATGCGGCGCTTCCACGAGAGCCACGAACGTCAATCCCGGCGCCTCCAAAAAAAGCTCCACCCGGTATGTGTGCAACACGTTTTCAGTCGGCACGGGGCCAGCCTTCTCGGGCGATGACGGATAATCCAGCAAAAGCCGCGATCGGCGACCATGACTGCTATTAGCCACGTTTCGATTCCTTTCAGATTCTGTCCGGGTCAATGCCAGGGAAACCCCTGACAGGGCGCCGACAACCCTACGCGGAAAGAAGCAAAAGGACTCCTAATAGGACAAGCAATTCCTCAACTGACCATGCAAAGGGGCGACATACACCCGATCAACAGCGAGGACGAGCCTCCCCAGCTCCAATACGAGTCAGAAGCGGAGTCGCTGCAAGATCATTGGGCAGCGGTCAACTCCCAGCGCTTCCACCGCGCCCAAGCAGTTGTGACCGGCGAAACTCGCCTCAAGAGCCTTCTGACCTGGACAAACCGAAAACCTAGCCCAGTTGGGTGAAAGTATGTGGTTTTCGGGGTTCAGGTAAACCGGCCTTACCGGCCATGGAGGCGACGTTGACGATGTGCCCCCGCCCGCGCGGACGCATCCTGCGGACCGCCTCGCGCGTCCCGTGCACCACGGCGTGCAGGTTGATCTCGAGCTGACGTCGCGTCGACGCGTCGTCTTCGTCTTCGAGCCGGGACAGCGGCATGATGCCGGCGTTGTTGATCAGCACGTCGATGGGACCGAGACGGCGCTCGACCTCGTCGAGGAACGCGGTGAACCCGGCGGTGTCGGTGACGTCGAGCGGCAGCGCGAGTGCCTCACCGCCCAGTTCACCCGCGGTCTTCTCGGCGAGCACCCGGTCGAGATCCCCGATGGCGACCTTCGCGTCGAGCCGGGCGAGGGCCGCGGCGGTTGTGGCGCCGATGCCTCGCGCTCCGCCGGTGATGACGACGACCTTGCCGTTGAGCAGGCGTTCCGTGCGTGGCATGACGAGCATCCCTCCCACTATTGGCGTAGCGCCAAATGGTTGCCCATCATGGTGCCCCGCACCGGTGGAGATGTCGACCCAGCGGTCAGGTGAATCGGGCCCCGACGGTGCCGAGCACGCCGAAGTCCGCCGACACGTGCCTGCCGGGCGCGATCGGCACGGGCGGGGTGGCGGTGCCGGTCGTGACGATGTCGCCAGGCCGCAGCCGGTACCCGTACCGCGGGATTTCCGCCGCCAGCCAGTGCAACGCGTGCCGCGGATCCCCGAGCACCAGCCCACCGCTACCACGCGAAAACTCGGCGCCGTCGGCGAAAGCGACCACTGCTTGCCCAGCCAGGTCGAAATCACGCCATCCCGGCACCGGGCTTCCCTCGACGAACCGGCCCGCGCACGCGACGTCCGCGACGAGGTGCGGTTCGCCCGCGTGCCGATGATCCGCGTACCGGCTGTCCGGCATCTCCAGCGCGAGCACCATCGTGTCGACGGCGTCGAGCACGGCCCCCAGGCTCGGCTCCGGCCCGGGATCCGCCGCCATCCGGAACGCGAACTCGGGCTCGGCCACCCCCATGGTCATCGTGTCCGCGGGCACCGGCTCCCCCTCGGCGTGCCGGAACCGCTCGAACAGCATGCCCGGCAGCGGACCGCCCACGCCGAGGTACCGCTGCGCCAGCTCGGTCGTCGCGGCGATCTTCCAGCCGAACACCGGACCGGCCAGCCCGGCCAGGCATTCCTGCGCGGCCATCGCCTCGGCACGGTCGTGAGGGCGCGCGTCGTCGGGCAGGCCCGGCAACCGCTCCCCGGCCTGCCACGCGTGCCAGAGGAGACCCGCCGCCCGATCCGCTCGCATGTCAGGGCAGGACGGTGAAGGTCTCGGGGCCCTCCGGCGTGATCGCGACGGTGTGCTCGACATGTGCCGCCCTGCTGCCGTCGGCCGTGTGCAGCGTCCAGCCGTCCTCGTTGTGGCGGTAGTCGTCACGGCCGCCCGCGTGGAACATCGGCTCGATCGCCAGCACCATGCCCGCGCGAAGCGGCACCCCGGTACCCGCGCGCGCTTCGTTCGGCACGTGCGGCGCTTCGTGCATCGCCCTGCCGATGCCGTGGCCGCCGTGGTCGGCGAGCAGCCCGTACCCGGCGCGCCTGCCGATCACGCCCACCGCCGCCCCGATGTCGCCGAGCCGGTTGCCCTCGCGGACCTGCGCGATCCCCGCGGCGAGCGCTTCCGCGGTGGTGTCGACGAGGCGCAGGTCGGCCGGATCCGCGGTGCCCACGACGAAACTGATCGCCGCGTCACCGTGCCAGCCGTCGATCGACGCACCGAAGTCGACACTGACCAGGTCACCGTCACGAAGCCGGTACGCGGTGGGGATGCCGTGCACCACGGCATCGTTCACGCTCGTGCACAGCACCCCCGGATAGGGCGAAGGCGCCCAGTTCGGGTGGTAGCCGAGGAACGACGACTTGGCGCCGGCCTCGGCGATCACGCCCGCCGCCACCTCGTCCAGCTCACGCAGGCTCACCCCGATGGCCGCCTCGCCACGCACGGTCTCGAGGGTTCGCGCGACAACCTGCCCCGCCGCGCGCATCGCGTCCAGTTCGCCGCCGGTCTTGATCTCGATCACGCCGCCACTCCTACCGGGATACCTATACCGGTATATCTAGCACACCGGCGCCCGGCACCGTCAGTTCAGGCCGCCGCACACTTCAGGCCGCCGCTCACTTCAGGCCAAGGTGGCGGGAGATCAGCATGCGCTGGACCTCGCTCGTGCCCTCTCCGATTTCGAGGATCTTCGCGTCGCGGTAGAACCGGCCGACCGGGAACTCGTTCATGAAGCCGTACCCGCCGAAGATCTGCGTCGCGTCGCGCGCGTTGTCCATCGCCGCGTTCGACGAAACCAGCTTCGCGATCGCGGCCTCGTGCTTGAACGGCTCGCCGCGCAGCATCTTCGACGCCGCCGCGTAGTAGGCGAGCCGCGCGGTGTGTGCCCTGATCTCCATGTCCGCGATCTTGAACTGGATGGCCTGGTAGGCGCCGATCTTGTGGCCGAACGCCTCGCGCTCGCCGACGTAGCGAAGGCACTCGTCCACGCAGCCCTGGGCGAGCCCGACACCGACCGCGGCGATCGCCACCCTGCCCTCGTCCAGGATCGACAGGAACTGCGCGTAACCCCTGCCACGCTCGCCGACCAGGTTCTCGGCCGGGACGCGCACGTCGTCGAACGAAAGCTCGTGCGTGTCCGAACAGTTCCAGCCGACCTTCGAGTACTTCGGCGCGACCGCGAAGCCCGGTGTCCCGGCGGGCACGATGATCGCGGAGATCTCCTTGCGGCCGTTCTCCTTCACATCGGTCACCGCGGTGACCGTGACCAGCTTCGTGATGTCCGTGCCCGAGTTCGTGATGAACGACTTGCTGCCGTTGATCACCCATTCGTCCCCGTCGAGCGCGGCACGCGTGCGAGTCGCGCCCGCGTCGGAGCCGCCACCGGGCTCGGTCAGGCCGAACGCGCCGAGCGCCTCGCCCGTGCACAGGGCGGGGAGCCAGCGTTCCTTCTGCTCGGCGGTGCCGAACCGGTAGATCGGCATCGCGCCGAGCGACACGCCCGCCTCGACGGTGATCGCGACGGAGGAATCGACACGAGCAAGCTCTTCCAGTGCGAGGCACAGCGCGAAGTAGTCGCCGCCCATGCCGCCGAACGACTCGGGGAACGGCAGGCCGAACAGGCCCATCTCGCCCATCTTCGAGACGATCTCGTACGGGAACTCCTCGCGCTCGTAGAAGCCGCCGATCACCGGCGCCACCTCGGATCGCGCGAACTCCTCGACGGTCTTGCGGAGTGCTTCGTACTCCTCGTCCAGCCGGAAGTCGATCATCTCTGCTCCTCTGGGGTCACCATGGCAAGGGGTTCGTCCAGTGCGACCTGTTGGCCCGTCTGGACGTGCAGTTCCGTGACCACGCCGTCGACCGGCGCGGTGATCGTGTGCTCCATCTTCATCGCCTCGACGACCATGAGCGGCGTTCCCGCGCTCACCGCGTCGCCACGGGCGACCTTCACCACGAGGACACTGCCCGGCATCGGGCTCTTCACCGGGCCCGCGTCGACGGAGTCGCCATGCGCCAGCTGCACGGTGTCGCGTTCGGAGAACGAAAAAGAACGGCCCTCACGCGCCAGCCACAGAACACGGCCGTCCGCGAGTGCCCTGCGGTACCGGCGGAGACCACCGGGCGCACGCACCTGCAGTTCTTCGCCCTGCCACCGCGCCGAAACCCGCGTCGGGTCACCGTCGCCGACGACGACCTCCGCGTCCGACGGCGCACCCTTGACGCGCACCACGGATTCGTCGTCGCCGGAATGCAGCCGGAACGTCACGCCGCCGCGGATACCGAAACGCCACCCGCTCGGCACGTCCCACGGGTCCACGATCGGTGTCGTCGGCTGCAATGCGAGCAACCGGTCCAATGCCGCGGCGACGAAGAACTCCTCTGGCACCGTCGCCGATACGAGCGAGTCGATCCGGCGCGCGACGAGCTCGGTGTCCAGCCGCCCGGCACGCACCTCCTCGTCGGCGAGCAAGCCGCGCAGGAACGCCACGTTCGTGCCGAGGCCGAGCACCGCCGTGTCCGCGAGCGCGAGATCGAGCTTGCGCAGTGCCGCACCGCGGTCCGCGCCCCACGCGATGACCTTCGCCAGCATCGGGTCGTAGTGCGAACCGATCACCGCGCCCTCGTCGAGCCAAGAATCGACCCGGACGCCGTCGGGCTCGTGCAGTGCGAGCACCGTGCCCCCGGTCGGGATGAACCCGCGCGCGGGGTCCTCCGCGTACACGCGCGCTTCGACAGCATGCCCGTTCAGGCGCACGTCGTCCTGTACGACGGTGAGGTGCTCGCCTGCCGCGATCCGCACCTGCCACTCGACCAGGTCGAGGCCCGTGACCAGCTCGGTGACCGGGTGCTCGACCTGCAACCGCGTGTTCATCTCCATGAAGAAGAACTCGTCCGGCACCCGCGAGGACACGATGAACTCGACAGTTCCGGCGCCGACGTATCCCACCGATCGCGCCGCCTCGACCGCCGAGGCCCCCATCCGCGCGCGCGTCTCCTCGTCGAGCAGCACCGACGGGGCTTCCTCGATGATCTTCTGGTGACGGCGCTGCAGGCTGCATTCGCGCTCGCCGAGGTGGATCACGTTCCCGTGCCCGTCGGCGAGGACCTGGATCTCGATGTGCCGCGGCGTGGTGACGAACCGTTCCAGCAGCAGCGTTTCGTCGCCGAACGCGTTCTTCGCCTCGCGGCGCGCGGATTCGGCGGCGGAGTCCAGCTCGCCCGCCGACTCGACCAGCCGCATGCCCTTGCCGCCACCGCCCGCGGACGGCTTGAGCAGCAACGGGTACCCGACCGCGGCCGCCGCGTCGGCGAACCCGCCCTCGGCGATGTCGACGTCGGAGGTACCCGGGACGACGGGAACCCCGGCCGCGGACACGGTGGCCTTCGCCCTGATCTTGTCGCCCATCGCGTTGATCGCGTCCACCGTCGGGCCGATGAACGTGATCCCCGCTTCTTCACAGGCGCGAGCGAACTCGACGTTTTCCGATAGGAACCCGTACCCGGGGTGCACCGCACGCGCGCCGGTTTCCCGTGCCGCGCCCACGATCGCCGGGATGGAGAGGTAGCTCTCCGACGCCTCCGCCGGGCCGATGCGGACGGCCGTGTCCGCCTCGATGACGTGCCGGGCACCCGCGTCCGCATCGCTGTACACCGCGACCGAGCGGATCCCCATCGCGCGAAGGGACCGGATGACCCTGACCGCGATCTCGCCGCGGTTCGCGACCAAAACCGTGTCGAACATGCTCACATCCTGAAGACGCCGTAGTTGACCGGTTCCAACGGCGCGTTCGCCGCCGCGGACAGTGCGAGACCCACCACCGTGCGGGTGTCGGCCGGGTCTATGACGCCGTCGTCCCACAGCCGTGCCGTCGAATAGTAGGGGCTTCCCTGCTCCTCGTACTGCTGGCGGATCGGGTCCTTGAACGCCTCTTCGTCATCGGCAGGCCACTCGTCGCCGCGTGCTTCGATCGCGTCCCGGCGAACGGTGGACAGCACCGAGGCCGCCTGCTCGCCGCCCATCACCGAGATGCGGGCGTTCGGCCACATCCAGAGGAACCGCGGCGAATAGGCACGCCCGCACATCGAGTAGTTGCCCGCGCCGAACGAGCCGCCGATGATCACGGTCAGCTTCGGCACGCGCGCGCAGGCCACCGCCGTCACCATCTTCGCGCCGTGCTTGGCGATCCCGCCCGCCTCGTAGGCCTTGCCGACCATGAACCCGGTGATGTTCTGCAGGAACAGCAGCGGGATCGAGCGCTTGTCGCACAGTTCGATGAAGTGGGCGCCCTTCATGGCCGACTCCGCGAACAGCACGCCGTTGTTCGCCACGATCCCGACCGGGTGGCCGTGGATACGCGCGAAGCCGGTGACGAGCGTCGAGCCGTACTCCTTCTTGAACTCACCGAACCTGCTGCCGTCGACGATCCTGGCGATCACCTCGCGCACGTCGTACGGGGTGCGCGAATCGGTCGGCACCACACCGTAGAGCTGGCCGGGATCGACCGCGGGCTCCTGCGTCGGCAAGACGTCCCACGGCCTCGGCGCGCGCGGACCGAGTGTCGACACGATCGACCGGACGATGCGCAGGGCGTGCGCGTCGTCTGCCGCCAGGTGGTCGGTGACACCGGATGAACGCGCGTGGACGTCGCCACCACCGAGTTCTTCCGCCGTCACGACCTCACCCGTAGCGGCCTTCACCAGCGGCGGCCCGCCGAGGAAGATCGTGCCCTGGTTGCGCACGATGACCGCCTCGTCGCTCATCGCCGGCACGTACGCGCCGCCCGCCGTGCAGGAGCCGAGAACGGCCGCGATCTGCGGGATCCCCCGCGCCGACATGGTCGCCTGGTTGAAGAAGATGCGGCCGAAGTGCTCGCGGTCGGGGAACACCTCGTCCTGGTGCGGCAGGAACGCGCCGCCCGAGTCGACGAGGTAGAGGCACGGAAGGTTGTTGTGCAGCGCGACTTCCTGAGCGCGCAGGTGCTTCTTGACGGTAAGCGGGTAGTAGGTGCCGCCCTTGACCGTGGCGTCGTTCGCGACGATCACGCATTCGCGGCCCGACACACGGCCGATGCCGGTGATGATGCCTGCCGCGGGCGCCTCGTCGCCGTAAAGGCCGTTCGCCGCGAGCGGAGACAGTTCGAGGAACGGTGAACCGGGGTCGAGCAGCGCGTCGACCCGGTCACGGGGAAGGAGCTTCCCGCGTTCGATGTGCCGGGTTCGCGACTTCTCGGGACCGCCGAGGCGGGCGGTCTCGAGCCGCTTCGTGAGGTCCCCGACGAGTTCGGCGTGCGCCGTGACGCTTCGCGCATAGTCGGCACCGCGAGGGTCCGCGGTGGTGGTGAGAACCGGCGTGTCCATGGGCTCCTCGTCCTCCGCCGCTCAGGCACGCGGAAGTCAGGTTAGTAGTCGTTAACTACAAGCCCGATGTTAGCGACCGCTAACCAAGACGTCCAGTGGGCGCGAACGATGGCGACACGAAAGAAGGGAGCCCCCTGGGGAGCTCCCTTCCTTCCGCGCCCGGTGCAGGGCTCAGCCGGCGGCTGAGGTGAGCGCCGGAAGATAACCCTTGGCCTGACCACTCTTGTTCGGGTGGTACGACTCGTCGACCGGCCAGGTGAGGCTGTTCAGCCACCAGTCGCCCGAGCAGATCTCGTGGCCGGTGAACGGACCACGAACATCGACGAACGTGGCGCCCGCGGCCGAGGCGCGAGCGGAGATCACGGAAGCCAACGCGTCGGAACCCGAGTTGATCGCCGTGCGCTTCGCATCACTGAGGCCGACGTCGCACGAGCCGGGCACCTTGTAGATCCGCGGGTACCCGACCACCACCAGCTTCGCGGCGGGCGCCTTCGACTTCACCTTCGAGTACACGCTGTCAAGCAGGCCCGGCAACGTCTTGGCGGCGTAGTCCTTCGCCGTGTTGACCCGGTTCTGGCAGTCCTGGTCCGAGCCGAGCGTGCACTTCGTGATCACGTCGACGAATCCGGCGTCGTTCCCACCGACCGAGACCGTGACCAGGTTGGTGCCGGACTTGATGGAGTCGGCCTGCTTGAGCACGTCCGGCGTGCGTGCGCCGGAGCAGGCGACGAAGGTCAGCTGAGTGCCGGAGTGGGCCTTCGCCCAAAGGTTCGGGTACGCGTTCGCGCTGCGCTTGCAAGACCCGGAGTCGCCGTAGTCACCGGCGCCGACTCCCGAAGAGTAGGAATCGCCGAGCGCAGCGTAGGTCGAGGCTTGGACGGCCGATGCCGGCGTGGCCATGCCGACCGCAGCCAGCATGGCGACCGCGATGGCCGCCAATGATCGTCGTGAGGTGATCCGAGCAGGGACGGACATGGTGTGACACCCCTCAGTAATGGATAAACGCGAAGTATCAGTACCACGTGGACGGGCAACGTTGGCCGAATCACGGCACAGGTAACCCGAGTGGCCCAAGCCATCGGTCGGGAAAATAAGGTTAGCGATCGCTAACTTTGCCGCATATGATGGGAAAATGTCGACCACCCCGACTCCGCTCACCAACGGCGAGAAGGCCAGCCGCCGGGAACAGATCCTCGCCGCAGCGGCCGAACTCTTCGCCAGGCACGGTTTCCACGGTGTCGGCATCGACGACATCGGCGCTGCGGTCGGCATCTCGGGCCCCGCTCTTTACCGCCACTTCCGGAGCAAGGACGCCATGCTCGGCGAGATGCTGGGCTCGATCAGCCGGTTCCTGCTCGACGGGGGCACGGCGCGAGCAGCGGAAGCGGAAGCCCCGGAGACCACGCTCGGTGAACTCGTGCGGTTCCACGTCGACTTCGCGCTTTCCCACCCTTCGCTCATCACGGTCCAGGAGCGCAACCTCGCCAATCTCACCGACACCGATCGCAGACAGGTCCGCGCGTTGCAGCGCCGCTACGTCGAGGTCTGGGTCGGCGCGATCTCGGCGGCGGTGCCCGGCGTCGGCGAGGCCGAAGCCCGGTCGGCGGCGCACGCGGTGTTCGGCCTGATCAACTCCACGCCGTACAACCGCTACCTCGGCGAAGGCGACCTCGCCGATCTCCTGAGCAGGCTGGCTTTGGGCGCGCTTCGCGCCGCGGGGTAACGCGATCGGGTGTCCTGGCGGCGCCACTGTGCCAAAACCAGCCACTGGTGTTTGATAGGCACGTGGAGCCCGACGGCAGCGGTGACGAGCAGCAGAAGCTCGTCGAGAAGGCACAGCGTGCCCTCGTCGCTATGCAACTCGGCGAGGACGACGAGGCATTGGACGAGGTCGCGCCTTCGGCGGCCGAGGACGACGACCGGTCCGCCGAAACGCGCGCGCTGATGCTGCTCCTGTTCGGCGAATGCAGCCAGATGGTGGCGACGCTGGGCGACGGAGGCAGCGCACCGGTCAAGGTGCAGGTCTTCGACGAGGACGGCGAGGAAGTCTCCATCGATCAAGCGGACCCACCGGTGCGCACCGCCGTCCGCACTCTGCTGGCCGAAGTGCACGGCAACACCGAGGCCGCCGTGGAACAGGTGGAGATCGCACTGGCCAACGCCGCACCGGACGAGGTGGACAGCCTGGTGCTGCAGGCTTTGCGCTGGACCGTGCGCCTGTCGACGGAATGCCTGGAACGGGACCTCCCGGTCGCGCCCTGGATCTCCGAAGCCGTGGCGGACTGACCCGCTCCAGAAAATTTTCGCACAAATGTTCCACTCGCTCAAACAACTGTTCGCCTCTGTCGGTGTCCCGGGTTACAGTCGATTCATGGAACTCTCAGACGCAATGGACATTCTGACGGAAGAGGATGCGGTCGAGGCTCGGTCGCATGCTCGGAGACTACGCGCGATCGCGCACATCGCGCGCCAGGTAGGGCGGCGAAGAGCGATCGAACAAATCGCGAAAGCTTCTCATATAACAAAAAGCGCCGCGGAAAGACGGGTCGGCCTCGCGCTCGCGCTGACGACGTACCTGCCGAACACGCTGGCGGCGATGGAGGCCGGGCTACTGGACGAGTACAAGGCCTCGAAAGTGTTCGAGGCGACCTCCTACCTGGAGGAAGGGAAAGCACGAGAGGTGGACACGCTCGTCGTCGAACGGTTCGCGGGGAAGAACCCCAGCGAGCTGCGGCGGATCGTGAACTCGATCGTTCTGCAGGTCGATCGGCAGGGATATGAGGAACGGCGGCGGATTCGGCGTGTCCAACGGATGCTGCGGATCGTCCACCGTGACCACGCGTCCTCGTCCGTGATCGCGCGATTGCCGATGGAGCAGGCGGTCGCGCTGTACAAAGCCTGCGACGACGATGCCCGCGACGCCAAGAAGCTGGGTGACTCGAGGACGCTCGATCAGTTGCGGGCCGACGCACTGGTCGAACGGTGCCTGGTCGGAGTGGCTCCGGCGCCGTCGCCCGCCGGACGGCCTCCCAGACTGCTTCGCTGGCAGGAAATCCTTGCCGGAAAACGCACTCGCAAAGCCAACGACAGGCGCAGGCCAGGAGGCACGTCGGGGCCCGACCGGTTCGCAGGCAAAGGCGGCGCACCGCCAACGCCCAGCACTCCTAAGATCGTGCACCTGCACCAGGAGCCGCACACGCCAGGCTACTGGCTCTAACCGGCCTCGACGGTGCTCACTGACAGATACCCTGGTGCACAGGGGCTGACAAGCAAGCATCTGTTTCCGCAACAGCAATGAACCGCACCATCAAATGACAACACTGAACCACACCACACCGACCGATCGGTGCCGCTTGTGAGAGTAGGCAAGATATCTCGGACGGCAACAGTGTCCTCATCGGACACCCGCCTCCGGATACCTCTCGAGCGCCTGGTGCGCACTCTTCGCGTTGCTGCACCTTTACTGGACGGCCGGTGGGAGCATCGGACTGGCGTCCTCGGCAGGGATGGATCTCGCCGACGTCGGCCGGGGTGGTTCGTGACGTTCGGCCTGTGGGGTGTGGCGCTGCTGCTGTTCATCGGCGCAGTGTTCAGCTTGTGCCCGGTGCGCTGGCGACCGCCGGTGCCACTCCGCAAAGTCATGCTGGTGCTCGGATACTTGGGCGGTGGCGCACTGCTGCTCCGCGGTGCGCTGATGGAGGTCGTCCTCCTCTCCGGACCGGGTGGTATCGCGGCGTCCGTCGGGCCGCTGGAAACACATTGGAGCCTGATCCTCTGGAACCCCTGATTCGCCGTCGGCGGCATCTTGGTGATGCTGGCGACCCGGTGCGTCCACCTCGTCACGAAGGGGAAACCGCTGACAGCACGACAAAACGAGCGCAGATCTCCGGTGCGACTGGCTGTCGCACGAAGCCAGGCTCCTGTGACCGTAGAACAGCCATCCGCGATACCGGCTTGTCTTGGTGGCCTCACTGAGCGGCCCGCCTGTGGCCGAACATTTCTCGGCAGGTTGGGCACAGCTGGCCAGCTTGGTAAGCACGGGTGTGCCATACGGTGCCCGTCACGCGACCCGAACTGGTCACGCTACGACGCGGCACCGGAACTGAACCACCCGCGAACATGTGCACGAATCATTCGAGCAACGCCTTCACCAGACCGGCGATCTGGTCGGTCTCGATCAGGAAGGAGTCATGCCCATAGGGCGAACTGATCACTTCGGCCGCACCGGCGGCCGGGACACCGGCGGCCAGCTCCTCCGACTGGTACAGCGGATACAGCCGGTCACTGTCCACACCGGCGACCACCGTTCGCGCGCGCACACGGCGCAGCGCCGACCCGATTCCGCCGCGGTCGCGCCCGACGTCATGGGTGTTCATCGATTCGGTGAGCACCACGTAGCTGGCCGCGTCGAAACGGCGGACCAGCTTCGCGGCATGATGGTCTACATAGGACTCAACGGAGAACCTGCCACCGCGAAGCGGATCCTCGGCGACTTGAGGAGACCTGCCGAAGCGTTGCGACAGTTCCGGTTCGCTGCGGTAGGTCACGTGCGCGATGCGACGCGCGACGCCGAGCCCGATGTGAGGGCCTTCGCCGTCGGGTAGGTCGTGGTAGTCGCCGCCGCGCCAACCCGGGTCGCCCCTGATAGCGTGCAGTTGCGGCGACGCCCACGCGATCTGCTCGGCGGAGGCTGCCGCGGGGGCTGCGAGCACCAGCAGGGCTGCGACCCGGTCCGGCAGGCCGACGCCCCACTCCAACGCACGCATCCCGCCCATCGAACCGCCGACGACAGCGGCCCACCGTTCGATGCCGAGTTCGTCCGCGAGCACGGTTTCCGCCTTGACCTGGTCGCGAACCGTTGTCACCGGGAATCGGCTGCCCCATGGCCTTCCCTCCGAGTCCGGCGACGCGGGCCCGGTCGTACCCTGGCATCCACCGAGCACGTTCGGTACCACCACGAAGAACTCGGTCGTGTCGAGCGCCTTGCCGGGACCGATGAGCCCGTCCCACCAGCCGGGGCTGGGATGTCCGGGTTCGACGTCGCCCACGGCATGGCTGTCGCCGGTCAGCGCGTGCTCCACCAGCACCGCGTTCGATCGGTCCGAGTTCAACGTCCCCCAAGTCTCGTAGGCGATGTCGATCCCGGGCAGCACGCCACCTGCCTCGAACGTGAACGCGCCGCGGCGGCGCGCCCAGGTCCGCCTTCCTGGTGGGTCGCCCGTCCGCCACGCGCCGGTGGCAGGCGGGCGACCGCTGGGAGGAAGGCTCAAAGCGACGCCTTCGCCGCCCTGAAGCCGGCGTCCAGGTCCGCCTTCAGGTCTTCGATGCCCTCCAAGCCGACGGCGAGCCGGATCAGGCCGGGGGTGACGCCGCTGGCGAGTTGTTCCTCCGACGAGAGCTGGCTGTGTGTGGTCGACGCCGGGTGCACGATGAGGCTGCGCACGTCGCCCAGGTTCACCAGTTGGCTGTGCAGTTCGGTGCCGTCGACGAACGCACGGCCCGCGGCGACGCCGCCTCGCAGGTCGAAGGACAGCACCGCGCCGGCGCCGCCGGGGAGGTACTTCTGCGCGGCCTGGTAATGCGGGCTCGACGGCAGGCTGGCGTAGTAGACCTGCTCGACCTCGTCACGCTGCTCCAGCCATTCGGCGAGCGCCTTCGCGTTGGTGACGTGGCGTTCGATCCGCAGCGACAGGGTCTCGATGCCCTGCAGGATGAGGAAGCTGTTCAGCGGCGCGATGGCGGCGCCGGTGTCCCGCAGCAACTGCACGCGGGCCTTGGCCGCGAACGCACCCGGGCCGAGTGCCTCCCAGTACTTCAGGCCGTGGTAGCTCGGGTCGGGCTCGGTGAAGCCGGGGAACCGCGCCGGGTCGGCGCCGAAGTCGAAGGTGCCGGCGTCAACCAGCGCACCGGCGACGGTGGTGCCGTGGCCGCCGAGGTACTTCGTGGCGGAGTGCACGACGACGTCGGCGCCGTGCTCGATCGGGCGCAGCAGGTACGGCGTCGGAATGGTGTTGTCGACGATCAGCGGCACCCCGGATTCGTGCGCGGCGTCGGCCACCGCGCGCACGTCGAGCACGTTGCTGCCCGGGTTCGCGAGCGTTTCGGCGAAGAACAGCTTGGTGTTGGGCCGGACCGCGGCCTTCCACTGCTCGACGTCGTCCTGATCGTCGATGAAGGTGACCTCGATGCCGAGCTTCGGCAGGGTGTAGTGGAACAGGTTGTAGGTGCCGCCGTAGAGGGACGGGCTCGACACGAAGTGGTCGCCGGCACCGGCGAGGTTCAGGATCGCGGCCGTGGTCGCGGCGGAACCGGAGGCGAACGCGAGCGCCGCGACGCCGCCTTCGAGCGAGGCGAGCCGCTGCTCCAGCACGTCCTGCGTCGGGTTGTTGATCCGCGTGTAGATGTTGCCCGGCTCGGCGAGGCTGAACAGATCGGCACCGTGCTGGGTGTCGCGGAAAACGTAGGACGTCGTCTGGTAAATCGGCGTGGCACGGGCGCCGGTCGCCGGATCGGGCGCGGCACCCGCGTGGATCTGCCTGGTTTCGAACGACCACGCACTGGTTTCTTCGGCGCTCATCGGAACTCCCTGCTCAGTGGATCGGACCTGCCCGCGCCGCCGACGCTAACCACCGGCGCGGACACACCCAACCCACTCCCATCCCGTGGGAGACGCGCTACCCGTTCGGGTGCATGGGGAACCATGCGCTCACCCTCGGGCGACCACGATGCGGACACCCACGAAACCGCCTCCGCCGATGACCCGAACCGGCCGAAAAAGGAGATCCACTGCAGACCCGGACAGCGCTTCTAGTCCCGCTGCTGGAGGGCGAATCGGTTTCCCTCGCTGTCGACGAACATGGACCACCATCCCCATGGCTGTTCTTCCGGCACAGCGGGGAATTCCACGCCCTTCGCGGACAGTTCACGGTAGGTCTTCTCGATGTCGTCGGCGTAGAAGAAGAAATTCGAGGTCGGCAGTTCACCCCTGCCCTCGAACGTTTTCCGATCGGCGGGATCCGTGCTCAGCACGAGCACGGTCCTGTCATCGGCGGAGGTCACCTCGACCCACCTGGCACCACTGTCGTCGTAGGGCACGTCCGTGGTGACGGTGAACCCGACGATCTCGGACCAGAACTCCTTGGCGCGCTGCTGGTCCTGCACGCCGAGCACGATTTTGCTGACTCCTCGGATGGCCACGAAAGACTCCTTTGTATCCACTTTGGATATAACGAGGGCGGAGTGTATGCTCGCGGCATGCCCGACGGCAACCCTCCCCCGCTGACGCCGGCCGGCTTCCAGGTGGCACTCGCGCTGGCCAGCGGTCATGCGCACGGGTACGGGATCATGGCGTTCATCGCCGAGGTCACCGATGGCGCGGCACAGCTCGGGCCCGGCACCCTGTATCGGACACTGTCGCGGCTCGCGGCCGACGGACTCGTGGAGGAGACCACGGACATCACCGACGGCGCCCCCCACGACGCGCGGCGCCGGAACTACCGGCTCACCGGCCTGGGCAGGCGCGCTGCCGAACGGGAAGCCAGGCAGCTGAGCGCATTGCTCGACGCGGCTTCCGCGGCAGGCCTCGCCGATACGGGACGGGCCGAGTCCGCATGAACCGTGTCCCCGCAAGCACTGCCCTGCGGAGCGGGGCAGCCGTGAAGGGTGTGTATCGATGAGCACCAGCCGGGTACTCGGCCTCGCGCCACACCTGTTCGTCCAGGACGTCGAAGGGGCATTGGCCTTCTACCGCAAGGCCTTCGGCGCCGTCGAGCTGTTCCGCAACCGGCTGCCCACCGGCGTGATCCTGTTCGTCGAACTCGCCGTCGGAGAGGCGAGACTGCTCGTCAGCGAGGAAATCCCCCAGCTGAACGCGCTCGCGCCGCCCACCGTCGGCGGCTGCCCGATGCTGCTCACGCTCGAGACCGAGGATCCCGACGATCTCGCCAGGCGCGCGGTCTTCGCGGGTGCGGAGGTCGAGGCCCCGGTGGAGGAACTGTTCTTCGGCGAGCGCTACGGCCGCGTGCGCGACCCGTTCGGCCATCGGTGGGCACTGACCACGAAACGCGAACTGTTCACGCCGGAGGACATCGACGCCCGCGCCCCGCGGGAGGTTTGACGTGGCTTCGGTGCGCAGTGTCGTCGACCGGGTCGGCCCGACCCTGATGCGGTCGATCCTGCTGCCGGAGGACTGCCCGGCGGTGGCCGACGTGGTGATCGCCGAACCGGGCACCCCAGGGCACCTCGCCGCGGGCGATCTGGTGCTGGCCGTCGCGACGACGCGTGTCGAGGACGCGACCGCGCTGGTCAGGTCGAGCGCGTCGCAGGGCGCGGCCGCGGTGCTGTTCAAGCCGCCGCTCGCCGGGAAACCCGTGGTGCGGCAGGCCGCGAAATCGGCCGCCATCGCGCTCATCGAGGTGCGCGCGGCCGCGTCGTGGGCACAGCTCGTCTGGCTGCTGCGCACGGTGCTGGACGCGATCGCCGACGAATCGGAATCGCTCGAGGACACCGGCTCCAGCGACCTGTTCCGGCTGGCCGACGCGGTCGCCTCCGTCGTGGACGCGCCGGTGACCATCGAGGACACCAACTCGCGCGTGCTCGCGTATTCGGCGCGGCAGGACCTGACCGACCCGGCACGGGTGTCCACGATCATGGGCCGCCGCATCCCCGACGACGTGCTGGCGCGGTTCCGCTCGCGCGGGGTCTTCCGCGAGCTGTCCCGCGGCAGGCAGACGATCTTCGTGCCCGCGCAGCGCGACGGCACGCTGCCGAGGCTGATCGTGCCGATCAGGATGGGCGGCGAGCTGCTCGGGTCGATGTGGGCGGTCGTCTCCGGCCCGGTGTCGGACGAGCGCGCGGCCGCGTTCGCCGACGCGGCGCCGGTCGTCGCGCTGCACCTGCTGCGACGGCGGGCCCATGCCGACGCGCAGCGCCGCGCGTCGGAGGAGCTGCTGCGCGCGGTATTGGAAGGCAGGGCGAGCCCGCGCAAGGTGATGGCGGAGCTCGAACTGTCCGACGAACCGCACCGGGTGGTCGCCGTCGACGCCGAGCAGGAGGGCCTGCGGCTGTCCCTGCTGGAACGCATCGCCTCCGGAGTGGGCAGGCGGCCGGTGGCCACCGAACTGGGCGGCCTGCTCTACGCCGTCGTCCCGGATGGTGACGCGTGGAGCGCGCTTCGGGGCGCGCTGGCCGCGGTGCCGAACGAAGTCAGGATCGCGGCGGGCGGCGCGGGAGAAGTCGGCGAACTCGCACGCTCGCGCCGGCAGGCGGAGGAAGCGCTCGGGCTGCTGCGCGCCCGGCTCGTGCCGGGACGCGTGGTCACCTTCGAAGAGGTGTGGACGGCGCTGACGCTGCATCGCGCCGCCACCGCGGCGACCGCCGCTTCGATCGGCGAGCTGGGTCCGCTCGCCCTGGTGCGCGCTCACGACGAAGCGAACGGCGCCGGCTACCTGGACACGCTCTACCAGTGGCTGCGGCACCCCGGCGATCCGAGGGCGGCCGCGCGCGAGCTGCGGATCCACCCCAACACGTTGCGGTACCGGATGCGGCGAGTGCTCGAGATCGCGCCGCTCGACCTCGACGATGCCGACACCAGGCTCGCCCTGCTCACCCAGTTGATAAGCCTTCGCTGGGCCTGATTACTCCACTCGGTTCCCGCCGAAAGGCCCGAAAAACCCCGTCCTGGGCACATTTTCATCACATCGGGGACTTTGTCGTGACCCGTTGGCTACGTTTCGCGTCGACCACTTGGGGTCACACTTCGCATTCGAGGAGTTGCCGATGAGCACTCGTTCCCGAATCCGCCGTATCGCACAAGCCGGCGCCGTCGCCGGGCTGACCATGGCCTGCCTGATGGTCCCCGGCACCTCGTCGGTCGGGGCCGCGCCCGCACCGGCAACCGCGCGGGCCGACTGCTTCACCCCGCAGAACCCCGCCCAGCGCGGCAAGGACGGCGACGCGAACGACCTGACCCCCGCGCAGGCAGCGGCCGTCGAACGCGACATGACGGCGAAACTGGCCGGGAAGGCGGCGACCGCGCGGCTCGCGGCGACGAACATCCCCGTCTACTTCCACGTGATCACCGACGGCTCGAAGGGCAACATTTCCGACGCCACGATCGCGAAGCAGATCTCGGTGCTCAACAGCGCCTACGCGAAGGCCGGGTTCAGCTTCTCGCTCGCGAAGACGGACCGCACGAACAAAGCTGCCTGGTACAACGGCATCACCGACGGCTCGAGCGCCGAAACGCAGATGAAGAACGCGCTGCACACCGGCGGCGCGAACGTGCTCAATCTCTACACCGCCTCGCTCGGTGACGACCTGCTCGGCTGGGCGACGTTCCCGTGGAGCTACCAATCGAGCCCGAAGATGGACGGCGTGGTCATGCTCGACACGTCGGTGCCGGGCGGTTCCGCGACGAACTACAACGAGGGCGACACCGCGACGCACGAGATCGGGCACTGGCTCGGGCTCTACCACACGTTCCAGGGCGGTTGCTCGGGTTCGGGCGACTACGTCGCCG
This sequence comes from Amycolatopsis minnesotensis, assembly GCF_039529815.1. Lineage (NCBI taxonomy): Bacteria > Bacillati > Actinomycetota > Actinomycetes > Pseudonocardiales > Pseudonocardiaceae > Amycolatopsis > Amycolatopsis minnesotensis. Next base: position 165,521 of record NZ_BAAANN010000013.1, read on the forward strand.
ACACCCCGGCCGAGGCGAGCCCGACCTCGGGCTGCCCGGCGAACAAGGACACCTGCACCGCGGCGGGCAAGGACCCGATCCACAACTTCATGGACTACAGCTACGACAACTGCATGACCGAGTTCACCGCGGGGCAGGGCACCAGGATGAAGAACTCCTGGACGTCCTACCGCGCGTGACACAGGACGCGCGGCCCGGCACCCCCCGCCGGGCCGCGCGCCATCCACCCCCGGACCCGCGTCACGGCACGAGCAGCGTCTTCCCCAACGCCGTCCTCGCTTCGATCGCCGCGTGCGCGTCCGACGCCTTCGCGAGCGGGAACCGCTGGCCGATCACCGGGCGCAGCCGCCCCGCCGCGGCCTCGGCCAGTGCCGCCTCCGCGGCCTTGCGCACTTCCCCCGGCCCACCGAGCACCGAACCGAGCGGCACGACCGCGATCCCCCGCCGCGCGGCGACCTCCGGATCCGGTGACGACATCTCCCCGCTGGCCGCGCCGTGCACGAGGAAGCGGCCGCCCCGCGAAACCACCTCGAACGCCTCCGCGCCGATCCGCCCGCCGACGCCGTCGAACACGACATCGACCGCCCCCACCGCGGCCGCCCACCCCGGCTCGCGGTAGTCGACGGTCTCGTCCGCGCCGAGTTCCCGTGCCTGCGCGAGCTTCGCCGCCGACCCCGCCGCGGCGACCACGTGCGCGCCCGCGGACTTGGCGAGTTGCACCAGCAGGCTGCCGACGCCACCGCCCGCGGCTTCCACGAGCACCCGGTCACCCGTCTCGATCCCGGCCGCCCACAGCAGCCCGAACGCGGTGCGGCCGTCGGCGAGCAGCGCCACGGCCGTGTCGAGGCCGACCCCCTGTGGCACCTCGATCAGCCCGTCCGCCGGGACCGCGACCCGTTCCGCGTAGGCGCCGGAGCCCCCGGTCGAGGTGACCACCGTCGCGCCGAGCAGCCCCGGGTCCACCCCCGGCCCGAGCCCGCTCACCACCCCGCCGACGCCGTTTCCCGGCACCACCGGCAGCGCGACGTCCCGCAGCGCCGGGTTCGGGAAGCGCCCCGACCGGAACTGCGTTTCGACGAAGACGACGTTTACGAACGCCACCTCCACGAGCACCTCACCCGGCCGCGGTTCCGGCTCCGGCGCCGCGCCGAGCTTCAGCATCTCGGGACCGCCGAACTCCTCCAGCCAAACCGCTCTCATCGCGTTCCTTCCCCCGTGGCCCCTGCCGTCAACGCTCACAGCCTGCAACCTCAACCGCGGTAGAGGTCAAGGCACTTGTCCTATAAGCACTATGAAAAAGGTCCAATACTGTCCTCTCAGCACGATGACACCGCTGTCCGGGTGGTTCACCGTGGTCACCACCACGTCATTACCCAGGCACCCCCGCGCAGTACATCTCCAGGAGGCCGCAAGTGCGCATCGCCGTCCCCCGTGAAGTCAAGAAGCACGAATACCGGGTCGCGCTGACCCCGGCAGGCGTCCACGAGCTGACCGGCCGCGGCCACGACGTGTTCGTCGAAACCGGCGCGGGCATCGGGTCCTCCATCACCGACGAGGAGTACCTCGCCGCCGGCGCGAAGATCCTCGCCACCGCCGAGAAGACCTGGGCGGAGGGCGAGCTCGTCCTCAAGGTCAAGGAGCCGATCGCCACCGAGTACCCGCGCCTGCGCCGGGACCAGGTGCTGTTCACCTACCTGCACATCGCGGCCGACCGCCCGCTCACCGACGCGCTGCTCGCCTCGGGAACCACCGCGATCGCCTACGAAACCGTGCAGAAGCCGAACGGCGCGCTTCCGCTGCTCGCCCCGATGTCGGAGGTCGCGGGCAGGCTCGCGCCCCAGGTCGGCGCCTTCTCGCTGATGAAGCCGAGTGGCGGGCGCGGCGTGCTGCCCGGCGGCATCCCCGGCGTGCACCCGGCGCGCGTGGTCGTCATCGGCGGCGGTGTCGCCGGCATCAACGCGGCGCGCGTCGCACTCGGCCTCGGTTCCGACGTCGAGATCCTGGACACCAACGTCGACCGGCTCCGCCAGATCGACAACGACTTCGGCGGCCGCATCCGCACGGTCACGTCGAACCGGCTCTCCGTCGAGGAAGCCGTGCTCGAAGCCGACCTCGTCGTCGGCGCCGTTCTGGTGCCGGGCGCGAAGGCGCCGAAACTGGTGTCGAACGACCTGGTGTCGAGGATGAAGCCGGGCAGCGTGCTCGTCGACATCGCGATCGACCAGGGCGGCTGCTTCGCGGATTCCCGCCCGACGACCCACGACGAGCCGACCTACCAGGTGCACGACTCGGTCTTCTACTGCGTGGCGAACATGCCGGGCGCGGTGCCGAGGACGTCGACCTACGGGCTGACGAACGTGACGCTGCCGTACGCGGTGCAGCTCGCCGAGCACGGCTGGCACGCGGCGCTGCGCGCGGACGACAGCCTCGCGAAGGGTCTCAACACGCACGACGGCAAGCTGACGAATGGGCCCGTCGCGGTCGCGCACGGCCTCGAACACACCGAGTTGAACACCGTTCTTTCCTGACCAGTGAGTTGAACACCGTTCTTCTTCGGTGAAGTAAGCGCAAGCGGGCGCCCGCTGCCGAGCATCGGCGGCGGGCGTTTTCCGTTTTTCACCGGAGCCGCCGGACAAAGGGCGGAAAGCCGGTGGCGGCAAAGGGAAGTGGAGACAAAGGGGCGGCCCGCTCAACCAGCCTGGGGGTCACTGGGAGCGGGCCGCCACGTACTAGCTTAGGTAATAACCGCGGAGTTCGCTGCACCGGGTCTCCACTTTCCCTCGAATACTTCTTCACCCGCCGCGACCGCTCCCGGCGATCCCTTCCGCCGCAAGGCCCGGACCTGGCCTTTCAGCGATAAAAACGCTTCAGTGATCCACTGGCACCCGAGACCGAGGGTGACGAACGTCGCTTCTGCAGCACAACACCCCCTGCCTCCGCATCCGCCGGTCGAGGTACGGCAGGATGTCGCCTGTCACATATCCGGCGATCAAGGAGGAGGCGGAAGCATGCAGCACGACGGCAGCGGCCGCATCGCCGTGCAGAACCTCAGCAAGCACTTCGGCCCGGTCGCCGCCGTGCAGAACCTGAGCTTCACCGTGGAACCCGGCTCGGTAACCGGTTTCCTCGGGCCCAACGGTGCGGGTAAGACGACGACGCTGCGCATGCTGCTCGGCCTCGTCACCCCGTCCAGTGGTGTCGCGACGATCAACGGCAGGACGCACGACCAGCTCGGCAACCCGGCGACGGTGGTCGGGTCCGTGCTGGAGAACGAAGGCTTCCATCCGAAACGGTCGGCCCTGAACCACCTGCGGGTGTACGCCGCCGCGATCGGCGTGCCGGACCGGCGCGCCGAAGAGGTGCTCGGGCTCGTCGGCCTGTCCTCGGCCGCGCATCGGAGGGCGGGCGACTTCTCCCTCGGCATGCGGCAGCGGCTCGCACTGGCGACGGCACTGCTCGGCAACCCCCAGGTGCTCGTGCTGGACGAGCCAGCGAACGGCCTCGACCCCGAGGGCATCGTGTGGCTGCGGAACTTCCTGCGCGCCTACGCCAGGGAAGGGCGGACCGTGCTGGTCTCGAGCCACCTGCTCAGCGAGGTCGAGCAGACCATCGACCAGGTGGTGATCATCAGCGCCGGGATGACGCGGTACTTCGGCTCGCTCGAACAGCTCCGGCAGGGCCAGCGGTCGCGGGTGCTGGTGCAGCCCTCCGACGCGGGCGAACTCGTGAAAGCGTTGCAGGAGAACGGGATCACGCAGCTCGAACCGACTCAGGACGGGCGGGTCGCGGTGTCCGGCGCGACCGTGCAGCAGATCGGTGACATCGCGTCGAAGGCCGGTGTCGCGCTTTACGGCATGCAGGAGGAGCGCGCGGACCTCGAGCAGCTCTTCTTCCAGCTGACGCAGGGCCAGTACTCGGCGCCGCAGCCGCAGTACGGCCAGCCACCGCAGCAGGGCGGCTGGGGCGGCCCGCCGTCGGGTCCGCAGCAACAGCAGCAGTACCCGCCGAACTACCAGCAGCAGCAACCACCACCGGGACATCAGCAGCCGGGCCAGCAGGGCGGCGGCTGGGGAGGGCAGGGCTGATGGGCAGGCTGATCAAGGCCGAGTTCCGCAAGACGCTGACCCTCAACACCTGGTGGATCCTGCTGATCCCGCTGGTGGTCGTCTCCTTCTGGATGTCGTTCGCGTGGGGCAACATCACCAACGACTTCGCCAGCTACATCGGCAGCGGCATCGCGCGCGAGCTCGCCGCATCCATCGGGCTCTCGCCGGACAACCTCCCGGTGGGTCTGCTGGCGATCTCGCACGGGGTGAACATCACCCAGCTCATCCCGGCGGTCTTCGGGGTGTTCGCGCTCGCCGGCGAGTACAACAGCAAGACCATCACGACGACGTTCCTGACCGCCCCGAACCGGGTGTCGGCACTGACCGCGAAGATGATCTCCTACATCGCGTGGGGCGCGCTGTACGGCTTGCTGAGCTTCGGGGTCGCCGCGCTGGCCACGGTGATCACGGTGGACTCGCCGGGGCAGCCGAGCGGCGGGCAGTGGCTCGGCGCGCTGGGCGGCACGATCCTGGCCTACATCCTCGTGACGCTGTTCGGCATCGGGCTCGGCGCCGTGCTGAACAAGGTCGTGCTCGCGGTCCTGCTGGTGATCGGCTACTTCCTGATCATCGAGAACGTGCTCGTCCTGGTGCTGTGGAAGTGGGCGTCGGTCCTCGGCGGCATCCTGCCGAACGGCACCGCGAACGGCATCGTCGGCGGGATCGCGGCGGAGGCGTTCGGGTTCAACTCGCTGAACATCCCCGGTGACACGGGCCATTTCGACCAGCTCGGGCTCCAGCTCGCGGCGGGCGCGCCAGGGGTCATCTCGTGGTGGGCCTCAGCGCTGATCTTCGCCGGGTGGACCGCGGTGTTCTTCGTCGGCGGCTGGCTGTCGAACCAGAAGCGCGACATCACCTGACGATCGGGTCCCCCGTGATGGCCACCGCGACTCGTCGTGGTGGCCATCACGGCGTTCACGGCCTGTTCGCCAAGTGGCACGGGCGACAGGGCCGGACGACAGGGCCGGACGACAGCGGACTGTCGGTGCGCGGGCCTAGCCTGGGTTCGTGACCACAGCTCCGCCACTCGCCCCTCCGGCACAGTCTTCCGAGACCAGCGCGGCCCCGCCCGGCCCCGGCTGGATCCGGCGGCTGTCCGCGGCCTGCTGGCGGCATCCCGCGCTCGTGGTGCTCGCGTTCACCGCGTCCATCGTCGGCGTCGGGCTGCAGGCTGCGGGCCCGCTGCTGGTGAAGGTCGCGCTGGACGACGCGGTGGCGGGCGCCACCGGGCGGCTCGGCGTGCTGATCACCGCGTTGCTGGGGCTGCACCTGCTCACCTTCGCCAGCGCGTTCGCCCGCCGGTACGTCGGCGGCAGGCTCGCCCTCGACGTCCAGCACGACCTGCGCCAGACCGTGTTCGGCGCGGTGTCGCGGCTGGACGGCGGGAAGCAGGACTCGCTGCGCACCGGTCAGGTCGTCTCGCGCGCGATCTCCGATCTGCAGCTCGTCACCGGGATCCTGATGGTGGTGCCGGTCTCCGCGGGCTCGGTGATCTTCGCGGTGCTCTCGCTCGGCGCGATGCTGTGGCTGTCGCCGGCGCTGACGCTGATCGCGGTGGTGATCACCCCCGCGATCGCGGTCGTGCTCGGGATGAGCCGCAAGCGGCTGTTCCCCGCGACCTGGTCGGCGCAGCAGCGCGCGGCGGACGTGGCGCAGCAGGTCGAGGAGACCGTCACCGGGGTACGCGTGGTGAAGGGCTTCGGACAGGAGACCAGGGAGGTCGCCCGGCTGGAGAAGACCGCGCGGCGGCTGTTCGCGGAACGGTTGCGCGCGGCGAGGCTCTCGGCGATCCCGGCGGCCACCACGGCGGCGCTGCCCGCGGCCGGCCAGGTCGCCGTGCTGGCGGCGGGCGGCCTGCTCGCGATGCACGGGCAGCTGAGCCTCGGCACCTTCCTCGCCTTCGCCACCTACGTGTCGAGCCTGTCCGGGCCGGCGCGCATGCTGGCGAGCCTGTTCGTGCAGGCGCAGCTCACCAGGGCCGGCGCGGACAGGGTGTACGAGCTGATCGACGCGCAGCCCGAGGTCCGCGACGCCCCGGACGCGCGCGGCGTGCCGGACGGCCCGCTGGAGATCCGGCTCGACGACGTGCACTTCGGGTACACCAGGTCCGAGCCCGTGCTGAGCGGGTTGTCGCTGCGCGCGTCTCCGGGCGAAACGCTGGCGCTGGTGGGCACCGCGGGATCGGGGAAGTCCACGATTTCCCTGCTGCTGCCCCGGTTCTACGACGTCCACTCCGGATCGGTCCGGATCGGACCCGAGGGCGGCCCGGTCGACATCAGGGAAATCCGGCTCGCCGAGCTGCGCCGCGCCATCGGGGTCGTGTTCGAAGAGGCGTTCCTGTTCTCCTCGTCGGTACGGGACAACATCGCCTACGGCAGACCGGACGCGACCGAGGAGGAGATCGTCGCGGCGGCGAAGGCGGCCGAGGCCGACGAGTTCATCCGGGCGCTGCCCGACGGTTACGACACGCTCGTCGGCGAGCGCGGGCTCACGCTGTCCGGCGGGCAGCGGCAGCGGCTCGGGCTGGCGCGGGCGCTGATCACCGATCCGAGGGTGCTGCTGCTCGACGACGCGACCTCCGCGGTGGACACGATCACCGAGGCCGCGATCCACGACACCCTGCGCTCGGTCACCGCGTCCCGCACCACGATCCTGATCGCGCACCGGCGTTCCACGCTCGCCCTCGCCGACCGGATCGCCGTGCTCGACGACGGGAAGGTGGTCGACGTCGGCACGGCGGACGAGCTGGAGCTGCGGTGCCCGCTGTTCCGCGATCTCGTCTCGGGGCCGGGCGAGGGCGTCGAGGAGGTGCACCGCACGGACTGCGTGCGCCGCACGGACACCGGCGTCACACCCGAGCTGTGGCCGGACGACGCCCCGGAGGAGGAAGCGGCGCACGGCCCCCCGCCCTCGAACGCCGCGGCCGGTGTCGGCAAGGGCAGTGGCGGGGGCGGCGGCCGGGCCAGCGCGGCACTGGACTCGCCGCCGACCCCGGAACTCGTCGAAGGGGTGCGAAGGCTCCCGCCTGCCACCGATGTCCCGGCGCTCGGGCCCGAGGACGTCACGGCTGCCGAACCGGGGTTCCGGCTCGCGAGGCTGCTTCGCCCGGTGCGCGGGCAGCTCGGGCTGGTGGTGCTGCTGGTCGCCTTGGACGCGCTGGCCGCGGTCGCGCTCCCGGCGCTGTACCAGCGCGGCGTCGACCAAGGTGTCCGCGCCGGCGTCGAAGGCGTGGTGTGGCTGACCGCGGCGATCGGCGCGCTGGTGATCGCGGCCGACTGGTTCGTGGTCAGGGCGCAGACGAAAACGACGGCGCGCACCGGCGAAACGGTGCTGTATTCGCTACGGGTGCGCAGCTACGCGCACCTCCAGCGGCTCGGGCTCGACTACTACGAGCGCGAGCTGTCCGGCAAGATCATGACCAGGATGACCACCGACGTCGACGCGTTGTCGTCCTTCCTGCAGACCGGGCTGGCGAACGCGATCGTGAGCGCGGTGACCGTCATCGGGATCTCCGGCGCGCTGTTGCTCATCGACGCGTCGCTCGCGGTGTACGCGTTCTCGGTGCTGCCGATCCTGGTGGTCGCGACGATCGTCTTCCGCAAGCTCGCTTCGACCGCGTACGACGAAGCGCGCGAACGGGTCAGCCTGGTCAACGCGGACATGCAGGAGAACATCTCCGGCCTGCGCGTCGCACAGGCGTACACCCGCGAAGAGCGTTCCGCGGAGGCGTTCGCGTCCCGCAGTGACGCCTACCGCCGTTCGCGCCTGCGGGCGCAGCGCTACATCGCGACGTACTTCCCGTTCGTCACGTTCCTCTCCGGTGTCGCGGAGGCGATCGTGCTCGCCGGTGGCTCGGGCAGCGTCGCCGACGGTTCGGTCCAGCCCGGTGTGTTGGTGGCGTTCCTGCTCTACCTCCAGCTGTTCTTCTCGCCGATCCAGCAGCTTTCCTCGGTTTTCGACGGCTACCAGCAGGCGCGGGTCGGTTTGCGGCGCATCGGCGACCTGTTGCGCACGCCGACCTCGGTGCCCGCCGCCGAGCACCCGGTACCGGTGACCGACCGGCTCCGCGGCGAGGTCACCTTCACCGACGTCGACTTCTCCTACGGCACGGCAGAGGACAAAGCGCTCGAAGACGTGACGCTCGACGTTCCGGCCGGGCGCACGATCGCGCTCGTCGGCGCGACCGGCGCCGGCAAGTCGACCGCGGTCAAACTGGTCGCCCGCTTCTACGACGCGACCGGGGGTGTGGTGCGGATCGACGGTGTCGACGTCCGCGAGTACGACCTCGGCGGGCTTCGGCAGCGGATGGGCGTGGTGCCGCAGGAGGCGCACCTGTTCTCCGGAACGGTCGCGGACAACGTGCGCTACGGGCGGCCGTCGGCGACCGACGCGGAGGTCGAAGCGGCGGTGCGGTCCGTCGGCGCGCTGGAGGGCGTTTCCGCGCTGCCCGCGGGATTCCGGCAACCCGTCGGCGAGCGGGGGCGCGCGCTGTCCGCGGGGCAGCGCCAGCTGGTGGCGCTCGCGCGGGCGGAACTCGTCGACCCGGACATCCTGCTGCTCGACGAGGCGACGGCCGCGCTCGACCCGGCGACCGAGTCCGCGGTGCTGCGGGCCACCGAGCGGGTCGCCAGGAAGCGCACGACGTTCGTCGTCGCGCACCGGCTCGCGACGGCGGCCCGCGCGGACGAGATCGTGGTGCTCGACCACGGCCGCGTGATCGAGCACGGCACCCACGCGGAACTGCTCGCCTTGGACGGGCACTACGCGAAGCTGTGGCGGCTCGGCGCGGGCACCGCGGACTGAGCCCTGCCGGTGGTCCCGGGATCGCGAAGACCCCGGGACCACGCCTCAGAGCCCGAGGCGCCGCTTCGCGGCGAGCACCGTGTCCCGGGCGGGAATCGCCGGGTGCGGCGGCGTGACCGCGGCTTGGTGGTGGACGGTGACGACGTACAGCAGGTCGTCCTGCTGGATCGCGAAGGTCTGGACGTAGCCCTCCTTGTTCGGCGGCAGGTAGCCGGAGCCCCAGTGCACGCCCCAGACGTCGACTCCGCCGACCGTGTCCACCTTGGCCGTGCTCGACACGAAGAAGGCACCGTTGTCCTGGCCGGGAGGTCCGAGCCGGTCCGGGCAGCTCGCGAGATCGGCTGCCCAGCGGGCCTTCGCCCCGGCAGCGTCACTCGCGCTGGAGTGCCTGGCGACCCAGGTGGTCGCCGTGTAGTAGTCGTTCGAGTCGGTGCGGCCCGCCGATTCCTCGTCGCGGAGGTTGACGCTCTGGTACAGGGGCGGCCCGCTGAACGGACTGCAGATGCCGATGCCGCCGGTGTCCCAGGCGAAGACGTTCCGCCGCACCGGCCGGTCGTCGGTCCACGGCAGACCGACCGCCGGGAGTTCGCTGGAGGCCAGCACGAGCGCCGGGTCGAGCGGGCCGGCACCCGGCTCGCTCGCGGCGGCATCACCTGGCATCGCGACGGCGAGACCGGCCAGCACGACGCCCGCCACCGGTGCGGCCACGCGCTTCCGTCGTGACGAAAACCGGCTGCGGTGCCGAGGCGATTGGACCGACGCGGACATGGCGTCCCCTTTCCTTGGTGACTGAAACCGGCGGCACGCACCCCATTCACGCCGATCTCGAAACGCAGAAAGACGCGAAGCAATCCAGGCAGCGCGAATAGTCCGCGATGGACGGAGTAACCAGCTGCCCCCAGCTGCCGATGCGGTGTCCGGCCGCATGATCGGCACGAGCGTAGCGCACCCGCCGATACCCCGGATAGCCTGCGGACGGACCAATGGGGGCTCTTTCGCGGCGGGCCGATCGATACCGCCGAAACGCCATCACGAGCAGTTCACGCCGACGCACGGAGTCGCTTTTCGCACCCGAGCGCCAGCGGGAGACATCCACCATTTTACTGATTCACAGCCTGATTCCAGCGCACCGCATCTCGCGGAAGACGATCCGTCCCGGTGGGCCGCCGCTACCGCGAGGAGCGATCGCGGAGCGGTCTTCGCGCTCGGCGGCCCGGTGCGCGAAGACCGTGCCCGCGACTGGGTGCGGCCGACACTGTTCGGTGCCGTCCAAGGTGCCCGCGCCGCACTCGCCCGCACGTGCTCGATCGGCACCTGACGCCTACACCCGGTCGGCGCTAGGTTTCCCCCGCCGCCGCGAGTAGACGTGGGCAGATGGCTTCCGACGAACTACTCCTGCTCCGGCAACGGCCCGACTGGCCGGCCGCGGTACGCGAGCTGAAGGTTCGCGCCGAGCGGCACGGTGCGGCCGCCTCGGAGGCCGCCCGCAACTACGCGCAGGTCTACGCGGGACGCCGCGGTGCCATGGTCTTCGACGTGGTGGCCTCGCGGCAGCGCCGCTACGAACAGCGCGTGCTCCCCCTGGTCGAGCGGTGGGCGTCGGAGCACGCGCCCGGCTCGCTGGCGGTCATGGCCACCAGCCCGCCCGATCCGGGCACCTACGGCCTGCTGGCGTCCGAACCGCACACCATGCGCACCATCGCCAGGAACCTGGCCGACCTCGCGAACCGCCTCGGCGTCGACGAGGACCGCGCCTGCCTGGCGTGGGCCGAAAACGTCCGCGGGCTGGAACACGCACACGGGCTCGACCCCGTGGTGGGCGCCGTCAAGGGCATCGGCCCCGCGTTGTTCGCCTACCTCCGGATGCGCTGCGGCGCGGACGCGCTGAAACCGGACGTCCGGGTGGCGAAAGGGCTGCGCGCGCTCGGCTTCCAGGTGCCGAGCGACCAGCATTCGATCATGGTCGTCGCCAGGGCCGCGGCCACCGAGATCGACTTCGACCTGCTGGCCCTCGACCAGTTGCTCTGGCTCAACGGCGCCTGAACCCGACGGCCGCCTGCGCCAGGTCCCTCAGCCGATGAACAGGGGTCATCCTCTTCGCGGATGCCTGCCGCGAGGCTGCGCGCCGGGGATCCGGCCCCCGCCAGCGCGACACTGTCCATTCCCGCGGCTCGTAGCGAGATCGGTCTCCTCGAACCGATCGCGCACCGGCGTCACCGCCTGGAGCGCGGCACGGCAGCAGCGACGAGGCGACACCCGCGATGGTCACTTCAGGCGCTGCTGCGCTTCGATCTGCGCGGCCAGGAACTCGGCCAGCGACGGCCAGGTGCGCGAGACCTCGGTCTCCGCCTCCACGTACCAGCTCAGCTCACCGGAGGGCGCCAGCCAGTACAGCTCGTACCCCTGGTGCATCCCGATCACGATCGCGCCCGGCGGCAGCAGGTGCGCGGCGTCGTTCTCCTCCAGCAGCTCGCGGCCGTCGTCGGCCAGCCCGCGGATACCGGGATAGAAGAAGTCCGTGCCCCGCAACAGCTCCCCCGCGCCCCTGCCCATCAGCAGGAGGAACTCCTCGTACTGCTCGGGAAGTCGCTCGACGCCGTGGCCGGAGCGGATCTCGGCCACCTCGTCCGGCGTGCATCCGACGACGGTTTCCCTGGTCGCCAGCCCGCCGGAGATCAGCCGCTCGACGAGCTCGGGCATCGGTTCGGGCATACGCCACACTCCACAAAGGACATCAGCCGCGGCCGAGATCGGAATAGGTCACCTTGATGTTAGGGAACGACCGCTGGAAGTCCTTGATCACCTCCTGGCACGAAGGGCACACCGGCCGTTCCGAATAGATGTGTATTCGTCCGCTGGCATCGGGTTTCAGCTGTCCCTTCAGCTCCTCGAAGATCTTCATCTCCGAGTCGGCCGCCCTGGCGATGTCGTCGGGGCCGCGGTTGAGCGTGTGTTCGGGCGGCATGGGTGCCGACCCGTCGTACTGGTGCTTGCCGCTGACGCCGACCCGCTGCCCCGAAACACCGTTGATCTCGTAGTCCGCGACCGCGATGTTCTTCTTGCCACCGACGCGTTTGTCCGCGCGGTACTCGTCGATCTTCTTCGTGGCGCCTTCTTCGCACAGCGCCAGGCCGAGGGGGTCGGAGCCGGACACCGGGTTCGGCGCGTAGGCGTACGGGTCGGCACCCGCCGCCGCGCCGAGCGGGTCCGCGCTCGCGTACTGCGCGATCTCGGGGTCGTAGTAGCGCTGGTGGTTGTAATGCAGCCCGGTCTCGTCGTCGTGGTACTGGCCGGGGAAGCGCAATGGCGTGGACGTGCGCGCGGTCAACCGGTTGAGGGCCCGTCCCCACACCGTGACGTCCTGACGCCAGGCGATCTCCCCGTGGACGTCGACGAGTTCCGTCGGTGTGCCGATGAGATCGGTGACGATCGAGAAGAACTCCGCGTCCACCCAGTCCTGGTCGGACGTGCCGGCGGCGCGGGAGACCTGGGTGAGCGGCCGGAACGAATCGGGCGCCCAGTTCCACGTGGTCGCCTCGCCGGTGGACCGGATCTGTTCGGCGAGCTCCGCCCCGTCCCAGCAGAACCGGACGGCCTCCAGCACCGCACCGTCCGCGCCGAGCCGCTCCTTGCGGGTGCGCCTGCCGAACGGGTCGTACCGGTAGCGCCACCGCGCGCCGTCCGGGGTTTCGACGCCGACGAGCCGATCCTCCGAGTTCCAGCTGTACCGCCAGACGTCCGGTTTCCCGGACAGCTTCGCCCGCTGCCTGACCACGATCCGGCCCTGCTGGTCGCGGAGGTACCGCACCGGTCCCGACGTCCGCAAGCCGGTGCCGTCGTCATCCGAAAGCGCGGGCGGCGGCGGGGCGATCTCAGCCGTTTCCCCCGCCGTGCCCAGCACGCGGCCCGCCGGATCGAGATCGAAACGGGTGATGCCGCGCAACCGGTCGGACACCTCGGTGGGCCTGCCGTCGGCGCGGTAGCGGTATTCGCGGTGCTGGAGCAGCTTCGTCCCGGCGCGCTCGGGTGTCCCCTCGACGGCGGACACCGTCTGCGACACGAGCCGGTGATTCGCGTCCCATGACTGGGCGAACATGGTTCCCGCGTCGAGCAGGCGCTCCACTTCGCGTCCCGCCTGGTCGAACCGGAAGCTCATCGACCGGCCGGCCGTGCGCAGCCCGACGTGGTTGCCGTTGGCGTCGTAGTCCCACCGGCTCTCGCTGCCGGTCGGTGTGCGGCGGCGCACCCGCCTGCCTTCGGTGTCGTAGGCCGAGACGACGGCGTGACCGTCGATCGACTCGGTGAGCACCCTGCCGAGCGCGTCCCGCTCGAACCGCACGTCGGCGTCCTCGTTGCGCGCCCACCGCGTCCGGCCCATCACGTCGTACTCGAATTCCGCGGTGGTGTCCGGCGCACTCACCCGGACGCGGTTGCCCGCGGCGTCGTACTCGTAGGTCGTCACGTCGCCGGCCGCGTTCACGCGCTCGACCAGCTGCCCGGCTGCGTCATAGGCGTAGCGCTGGGTCCGGCCGTGCACGTCGGTCTCGCTGGTCAGCCTGCCCGCGGCGTCATAGCCGAAGGTCCAGGCCCGCTCGTGTTCGTCGGTGATGGCGAGTAGCCGCAGGTTCGCGTCGTAGCGGTAGGCGGATCGCGCGCCGTCCGGCGTCGTGCGCACGGCGGGAAGGTCGAAGTGGGTCAGCTCCGAGCGAGTGACCTGGCCGAGCGCGTCGACCTGTTCGACGACGTTGCCTTCGCCGTCGTAGCGCCACCGCTCGGTTCCGCCGCCGGGCCGGGTGCGGGACAGCAACCTGCCTTCGACCGTCCACGCGAACCGGGATACACCGCCCGCCGAGTCGACGGCTTCGACGATCCGGCCGAACTGGTCGCGGCGGATCCGCATGCTCGCCCCGAGCGGGTCGGTGATGACCAGCGGCAGGCCGGTGCTATCGGTCTCGACGCGCCGGGTGTGCCCGAGCGAGTCGGTGACCTGGGTGAGCGCGCCGTCGGCGCGGTAGGCGTACCGGGTGGTGGCCCCCGCCGGGTCGGCGACCTCCAGCAGGTTCCCGTGCTCGTCGTAGGTCCGCCGCCAGGTCCCGCCGTCGGGCTCGACGACCACGAGCGGGTCCCCGTGCTCGTCGTACTCGGCGCGCGTCTCGGCGCCGTCCGGGCCGGTGCGGAGCACCACGTTGCCGTCGTCGTCGTAGACGAAGCGCGTGGTACGGCCCAGCGGGTCGGTGGTGGCGACGAGACGGTCCGCTTCGTCGCGCTCGTGGACCACGCGGTTGCCCAGCGGGTCGGTTTCCTCGGCGACGCGGCCGGTGGCGGTGAGCCGGTAGGTCGTCGTGTTGCCGAGCGCATCGGTGAACCTGGTGACACGGGCGTCCGTGTCGTAGCTGAAGGTCCCGTTCAGCGCGCCGCCGGAGCCCTGGTTGGCGATGCACCGCCCGCGGTCGTCGTAGAAGTACCGGTACCACTCGCCGTTGCGGTCGGTCCAGGTGACGATCCTGCCCTCGGCGTCGTACTCGAACCGCATCGCGCGGCCCGAGGAGTTGACGACCTCGGTGAGGTCCCCTGCCGTGTTGTAGCCGAAGCGGGCGAGCTGGATGTCGTCGCCGTGGAAGTTCCGCAGGAGCAGCCCGGTGACCCTGGAACCGGCGTGCTCGAACTCGATGCGGTGGCCGCCGCTGTGCCACACCGCGAGCGCGAGCCCGTCCTGATCCCGCTCGAAGGTGATGCGGTTGCCGTTGCGGTCGGCGATCGCGGAGAGGGCGAACTCGGTGCCTTCGCCGTCGAAGAGCAGTTCGTGGCCGAGGTCGCGCCTGGTGATCCGGTACCCGGTCTCGGTGCGGGAGAGCGGCCACCTCGGGCCGGACGCGGGCACGACCGCACCCGAGTGGGACGGCTCGGGGTAGCACAGCAGCATGCCGTCCTCGGCGACGAACACGATGCCCTGCGCGTCCAGTTCCAGTCGCTGGTCCACTGTGGACGCCCAGGACCGGCCGAAACCGCGGCCGGCGCGGTACGAGGACACGTGCGTGCGGCGCAGCACCAGCGGGAGCACGCCGTCGAGGGTGATGTCGGTCTGCCCCGCGATCACCTCGCCGGTCGCCACGTCGACCGGGTCGTTGCAGGTGGTTCGCGCCTTTTCCGGGGTGTTCGCCGCGTTCGGATCGTCCGGGCGGTTGGGGCCGCCGTCCTTCGGCGACGAGGACGAGGAGGTGCCGTCACCGTGGTGGCCCGGCCCGTCGACGCCGGCGTCGGGGCCGTCCGGGCCGTGGGTGCCGGACGGGGTGGTGTCGCCGTGCACGCCGGGGGTGTCGGCGTGCTTGCCCGCGGACTTCGCCGCCGATGGGCTGGTTCCGCCGCCGCCGAGCTTCTTGCCCAGCTTGGCGAGCTTCTCCATGATCTCGCCGAGCTTGTCGATGATCTTGCGGATCTTCGGGGTGACGTTGCCGATGGTCTTGACGAGCTTGCGGATCAGGTCGCCGACCTTGGTGATCGCCTTCGTGATCGCGGTGGTGGCCTGCACGGCGACGAGCGGGGTCGCGAAGCCGAGGGTGCACGCCTCTTCCAGCGCCCACGAGATCAGCTTGCCGATGAGCTCGGCCACCAGGTCGCGCACGGTTTCGCGGACCATGGCCACGACCTGGCCCATGATCATCACGCCGACCGAGATGCCGTCGGCCAGCGTCGCGGCGCCCGCGATCGCGTCGACCTGCTCGGCGCCGGAAGCACGGTAGGCGTCGGCCGCGGTGCCCTTCCAGCCCGCGGTGCCGTTCTTGACCTCGTTGGCGAGATCGCCGGAGACGGTGTTGACCTCCTTCGCGACGTTCGCCCAGGTGTCCGAGAAGGACTGGATGACCGGCGGGTTCCCGGCGAGCCAGTCGAGCGCCTCCTTCAACGGCTGCACGTGCTCGATCAGCCACGACACCCCGTACTGCGCCAGCGTCCCGATCGGGTCGACGACCAGCGAGAGCGCCTCCAGGCCCACCCCGAGCGCACCGAGGCCGCCTTCCACCCACGAGCCGTCCTTGACGCCGTTGGCCAGGTCGACCGACGACTCCGCGATGCCGATCCCGGTGACCGCGGTGGTCTGCGACTGGGCCTGCGCGACCAGCGGGTTGCCCTCAGGCATCGCCGCCCGCCTTCTTCAGGTCCTTCGACGCGTCTTCCTCGCGGCCGGAGTACGCCTTGACCGCGTCGCGCACCTTGCCCGCTGTCCCCTCGACGGACTCCTCCGCCTTCTCCAGCGCCTGCACGCCCCACTGTTCGAACGGGTCGAGCAGCATCGCGAACGGCTGGCAGATGACGCCGTACGCGCTGTTGTCCATGGTCACCTGCCTGGCGGCGGCGACGGCGGTCTTCAGCCGCTCGGCGAGCGCGTCCACCTTGCCCGCGTGCGTGTCCAGCTCGTCCTGCAGAACCTCATAGCCACCCTCGGGCATCGGTGTGTCCCCCTCGTCGGTCCTCCGCGCGGCAACCAGGATCGCCCGGGTGGCCGGTCCTCGCCAAGACCTCACCCGGACGGCCACGCTGAGCACCGGATATGACCGTGCTCTCACCCCGTCGGTGCCCTCCGAGACCTGGTCGAGACCTGATCGGTATCGAATCAGTGACCCTTGTCTTAGTGCGCCACGCCTCACAGTGGCTAGTTCTGTCACACGGCTGCGAACGCGGGGGTTAGCCTGGTAGGCGCAAAGACACCACATCAAGATCGAGATGGATAGAGGCGAGCCCAAGCCGTGTCCAGCAGCAGCCCTGCGTCACAGTTCGGCCCTAACGAGTGGCTGGTCGAAGAAATGTACGACCAGTTCCTCGAAGACCCTTCCTCAGTAGATGCCGCATGGCACGACTTCTTCGCGGACTTCAAGCCGACGCAGGCAGCCAAGACCAAGGCTGACGACGCGCGCGAGCAGGTCGCGCAGTCCAACGGCGCGGCGGGGTCCACCAACGGCCAGGCCTCCCCGCCCTCGCCGAAGACGCAGCAGAACGCCCAGTCGGCGGCCACCCAGTCGGCCGCGACGAAGCCCGCGCCAGCGAAGGCGGCAGCGAAGGCCGAGCCCGCGGCAGCGAAGGCACAGCCCGCGAAGGCAGCGCCGCCGACGCCGAAGAAGACCGAGGCCGAGTCGAAGCAGCTCCGCGGCGCCGCGGCGGCGATCGCGAAGAACATGGACGCCTCGCTGAGCGTTCCCACCGCGACCAGCGTGCGCGCGGTCCCGGCCAAGCTGATGGCCGACAACCGCATCGTGATCAACAACCACCTCAAGCGCACGCGCGGCGGCAAGATCTCCTTCACGCACCTCATCGGCTACGCGATGGTGCGCGCGCTGAAGGACTACCCGAACATGAACCGGCACTACCAGCTGGTCGACGGGAAGGCCTTCGCGGTCACGCCGGAGCACGTGAACTTCGGCCTCGCGATCGACATGAAGGGCAAGGAAGGCGCCCGCACCCTCGTGGTGGCCTCCATCAAGGCCACCGAGGACATGTCGTTCCTGCAGTTCTGGCAGGCCTACGAGGACATCGTCAAGAAGGCCCGCAACAACAAGCTCACCGCGGACGACTTCGCGGGCACCACGATCTCGCTGACCAACCCCGGCGGCATCGGCACCAACCACTCGGTGCCGCGCCTGCAGGCCGGCCAGGGCACGATCGTCGGCGTCGGCGCGATGCAGTACCCGGCGGCGTTCGAGGGCACCAGCGAGAAGACGCTGGTCGACCTCGCGGTCAGCAAGATCATGACGCTGACCTCGACGTACGACCACCGCATCATCCAGGGCGCCGAGTCGGGCGAGTTCCTGAAGCGGATCCACGCGCTGCTGCTCGGCGAAGAAGGCTTCTACGACGACGTGTTCACGTCGTTGCGGCTGCCCTACGAGCCGATCCGCTGGGTCGCCGACATCCCCGAGGGCCCGGTCGACAAGACCGCCCGGGTGATCGAGCTGATCGACGCGTTCCGCACGCGCGGTCACCTGATGGCCGACACCGACCCGCTGAACTACCGCCAGCGCAGCCACGCCGACCTCGACGTGCTGTCGCACGGGCTCACCCTGTGGGACCTCGACCGCGAGTTCCCGGTCGGCGGGTTCGCCGGCCAGGAGCGGATGAAGCTGCGCGACATCCTCGGGGTGCTGCGCAACTCCTACTGCCGCACGGTCGGCATCGAGTACACCCACATCCTCGACCCGGACGAGCGCCGCTGGATCCAGGACCGCGTGGAGATCCCGCACGAGAAGCCGGACCCCGCCGTCCAGAAGTACGTGCTGTCGAAGCTGAACGCGGCCGAGGCCTTCGAGACGTTCCTGCAGACCAAGTACGTCGGCCAGAAGCGGTTCTCCCTCGAAGGCGGCGAGACCGCGATCCCGCTGCTGGACACCGTGCTGGACAAGGCAGCCGAGCACGAGCTGGACGAGGTCGTCATCGGCATGCCCCACCGCGGGCGGCTGAACGTGCTGGCGAACATCGTCGGCAAGCCGATCTCGCAGATCTTCCAGGAGTTCGAGGGCAACCTCGACCCCGGCCAGGCGCACGGCTCCGGTGACGTGAAGTACCACCTCGGCGCCGAGGGCAAGTACTTCCGCATGTTCGGCGACGGCGAGACGAAGGTGTCGCTGACCGCGAACCCGTCGCACCTGGAGACCGTCGATCCCGTCCTCGAGGGCATCGTCCGCGCCAAGCAGGACATCCTGGACAAGGGCGGCGAGGGGTACACCGTGCTGCCGGTCCTGATGCACGGCGACGCCGCGTTCGCCGGGCAGGGCGTGGTCGCCGAGACGCTGAACCTGGCGCTGCTGCGCGGGTACCGCACCGGCGGCACCGTGCACCTGATCGTCAACAACCAGGTCGGCTTCACCACCGCGCCGGAGCACTCGCGGTCGAGCCAGTACGCCACCGACGTGGCGAAGATGATCGGCGCGCCGGTCTTCCACGTCAACGGCGACGACCCGGAGGCGGCGCACTGGGTGGCGAAGCTGGCGGTCGAGTACCGGCAGGCGTTCCACAAGGACGTCGTGATCGACATGATCTGCTACCGCCGCCGCGGCCACAACGAGGGCGACGACCCCTCGATGACGCAGCCCGCGATGTACGACATCATCGACACGAAGCGTTCGGTGCGGAAGACCTACACCGAGTCGCTGATCGGCCGCGGTGACATCTCCGTCGAAGAGGCCGAAGCCGCGCTGCGCGACTTCTCCAGCCAGCTCGAACACGTCTTCAACGAGGTGCGCGAGCTGGAAAAGCACCCGGCGAAGGCGAGCCCCTCGGTCGAGGAGGAGCAGCAGATCCCGGCGAAGGTGCCGACGGCGATCTCCCGCGACATCGTGGAGCGCATCGGCGACGCGTTCATCAACGTGCCCGAGGGCTTCACCCTGCACCCGAGGGTCAAGCCGGTGATGGAGCGGCGGCACAAGATGTCCCGCGAGGGCGGCATCGACTGGGCGTTCGGCGAGCTGCTCGCGTTCGGCTCGCTCGCGATCGAAGGCCGTCTCGTGCGACTGTCCGGTCAGGACAGCCGTCGCGGCACCTTCACCCAGCGCCACTCGGTCGCGATCGACCGCAAGACCGGCCAGGAGTACTCGCCGCTGCAGAACCTGGCCGAGGGCCAGGGCCGCGTGATGGTCTACGACTCGGCGCTGTCCGAGTACGCGGCCGTCGGCTTCGAGTACGGCTACTCGGTGGCGAACTCCGAGGCGCTGGTGCTGTGGGAAGCGCAGTTCGGCGACTTCGTCAACGGCGCGCAGACCGTGATCGACGAGTACATCTCCTCCGGCGAGGCGAAGTGGGGCCAGCGCTCCGACGTCGTGCTGCTGCTGCCGCACGGCCACGAGGGCCAGGGCCCCGACCACACTTCGGGCCGCATCGAGCGGTTCCTCCTGCTGTGCGCGGAGAACTCGATGACGGTGGCGGTGCCGTCGACCCCGGCGAACTACTTCCACCTGCTGCGCCGCCACGCGCTCGACGGCATCCAGCGCCCGTTGATCGTGTTCACCCCGAAGCGCCTGCTTCGCGACAAGCTGGTGAAGTCGTCGGTCGAGGACTTCACCGACCAGTCGAAGTTCCTGTCCGTGATCGACGACGCCGACATCGCGCCCGAGAAGGCCCGCAAGGTGCTGCTGACCTCGGGCAAGATGTACTGGGAGCTGATCGCCGAGCGCACCAAGCAGGAGATCGACGACATCGCGATCGTGCGCGTCGAGCAGTACTACCCGCTGCCGAAGAAGAAGCTGGTGGCCGCGCTGGAGCGCTACACCAACTCGAAGAGCGTGACGTGGGTGCAGGAGGAGCCGGAGAACCAGGGCGCATGGCCGTTCTTCGGGCTCAACCTCCCGCGCAAGCTGCCGGACGCGCTCTCGGGCCTGCAGGTCGTCGCACGGCGGCCGATGGCGGCGCCGTCGGCCGGCTCGTCGAAGGTGCACGAGGTCGAGCAGAAGGCGATCATCACGAAGGCGTTCGAATGAGCTAGCGCGGTTTGACGAAGGGCCCTTCCCTCACGGGGGAAGGGCCCTTCGCGTTCCACAGGGAACGCGGCGCGGCGGCGACCAGCGCGGCCAGCAGCGCGGCCTCCAGCACCTGCCCGAGCACGAACGTCATGAGCTTCCACGACATCGGCACCAGTTCGGCCAGCGAGACCACGGTCATCGCCCCGACGACCGATGCCACCAGCACTCCCTTCAGCACCGGCGCCGTTCGCGCCCAGACGGCCGTTGCGGCGGCCGCCCCGGCGCCGAAGCCGGTACCGAGCGCCAGAATGTCCACTGTGGACGAACGGAGGAGGGCCACCGTGAGCATGGTTGTCAGCACCCCGACCAAGGCACCGGCGAGCAGGGTCCGGGGCCCGATTGGGCGGAAAGGCGTGTGCGGTCGCGCGAGCGGCGGCAGCACGAGCAGCGCGACCGTGAGCGGCAACCAGCCGGAGATGACGAAGTGGGAGAACAGGTACCGCTGAGCCACGGCCACTGCCAGCAGCACGGGGTCGCCCACCGGCGGGTCCTGCGTGAGGTGCGCGACGATCACCAGGTACTGGGTTTCGTAGACGGTTCGCGCGGCCAGCAGCACGGTCACGACGACGAACGCGATGGGCACGGCGGCGGCGCGCACGGGACGTTCGGCGGCACGCACCTTCGGCGCCCACGCCGCCATCACCCGGTCCACCCACAGTCCCAGCAGCCAGCCCGCCGCGGCGAGCACGAGCACGGCGGCGAGCTGCACCGCCACCGGGAACGGCACCATGGCGTGATCGGACATCCGGCTCGGCGCCAGCAGCCAGCCGACCGGCAGGCCGAGGGTGAGCCCGAGGCGGGCGCGGACGCCGCCCGCGGTCCCGGTCGCGTCGGCGTGGGCCGCGGCGCGCAGGGCGCGAATGCTGAGCGCGATCGCCAGCACCAGGACGAACACCTCGGCGGGCCAGTAGAACGCGTCCTGGCGGAGCGTCCCGGTCAACGAGGTCGCCGCGTCCATGCTCAGCGAGAAGCACGCGCCGAGGGCGAAGGAGAACGCGAAACCCTGGCTCAGCAACGGGCCGTCGTCGGTCAGCGCGATCGCCCTGGTCGCGACGTGGGGATGGGTGCGGCGACGCAGCGGCCGCCCGCGTTGTCCGGCCGCGTCGAACAGCCGCCGCAGCGGCGCGGCGGCGTCCGGGCGCCAGGTCAGCACTCGCGCGTCCGCGTGCAGTTCGCGGGCCTGGAGCACGGCGTAGCGGGTGAGCCACGCCAACCCGGTCAGCGCGGCGAGCTGGGCGGCGAACACCCAGGCCAGTGCGGGCCCGGACACGAACGCCTGCGTGGCGCCGTTGATCCACGGCGGCATGCCGATGATGATCCCGGCGACGGCCCCGAACGCGCCCGGCACGAGGATCACGGCCAGGAACGAGCGCCACATCGCGAGGACGACCGCGGTGATGTCCAGGTCGCGGTTGCGCACGTGTGCCAGTTCGTGCAGGAGCACCGCCCGGAACAGATCGGGGTCCCGGCCGAACAGGGTCAGCAGGCCGCGGCTGAGCACGATGTAGCGGCGGCCCGCCCGGCCGAACGCGAGACCGTCGACGGCGGGGTTGACGATGTCGAGCAGGAACTCCACCCGGCCACCGGGCAGGAATTCACGCGCGGTCCGGTCGAGTTCTTCGCACAGCGCGGGAAAGGTCTCCCGGTCGATCGGCCGCAGCCGCCGCCGGCGGATCCGCCAGAGCGGCCCGAACCAGTACTGCGCCGCGGTCAGCAGGCACAGGGTCGCGAACACGAGCAGGATGGCCACCCGCGCGTCCGGCCCGGCACCGTTCACGATCGGCGCGCATTCGGGCGTCGGATCGAGTATGCGGCCAGGCACCGAGTACATCGCCGCCATGCACCGGGCGTACGCGGCCTGTTCGCCCGGCGGCGTGCGGGTGGACAGCACGTTGAACAGGGCGGGGTGCCACACCGTCGGGATCGTGAACACGACGCTGATCAGCAGCACGAAGGCGGAGCTGGTGCCCGACGCCAGCAGGAACGGGGTCGGCCGCCGAAGCGGTGCCGTCACGAACCCTGCCCGCGGATGGCCAGTTCGCTGATCAGCGCGTCGGCCAGCGCGTCCGCTTTTTCCTTGGACATGCCGAGCTTGCGCGCCTTCTGGTAGGCGATGGCGCGAATCTCGCGAAGCCGCGGCTCGGGAAGTCGCGGCGGCGGATCCGGCAGTGCCTTCGCCTTGCGGCGGAAGAGCCGGGCCAGCACCCGGCCGGACCAGGAGCCGAAGTCCTTGCTCAGGTCCTTGAGCACCGCCAGCACGACCCCCGAGGCGATCGCGGTGATCACCACCTCGCCCGCGGCGGGCAGGCCGAAGCCGAGCGGCTCTTCGCGGCGACGGCCGCGCCTGCGGGGATGACGGCCGAGCACCTGCCAGGTCTGGTCGAACAACGGCATCTCGTCCGGGGCCAGCTCGGACACGATGCGACGCCCCAGCCGCGCGTCGAGCCCGCCCGCGGCCACGAGGTCCCGCTCCTGCTCAGGTGCCATCGACCGATCATCCCCAGTGGTGGTGCCCGGTGGCACCGACCGCGGGGAAACCACCCGATCGGACCCGTGGACCGAAGGCCGCAATGATCGAAGTACAACCCCACCTCGGGACTTCACATTTTACCGGCGATATGCATAATCGAAGCTTGCGCAGCCATTGGCGAAGAATCCCCGCGAATATCCACCCGGCTGGCGGTACACCTGACGCATGTCCAACTTTTCACTATTTCGTGGATAATGGTGCACTTTCGCACGAAAAAAACTGTGTTTTAATTGTCTTCAGAGCCGTCCGGGGAGGGACGGCTTCCGGCGCGAGGGAGGTTTTCGATCATTCGCGAAAGAGCGGAACACGGGCCGCAGCCTCAGCTCTGACCCGCACCCAGCCGCGGCAGCCGGCTGCGCCCGCCTTCGCACCGAAGAAGTAGCCGATCGGAATGCTGGGTCATGTCACGAGCGCCTCGCCGCGGGCTGGATCGCTTCGAACCGGGCAACGCGGATCGCAAATCCCGCAGCCAGCGCACAACGGTCATGGTCTGCTGGCTCATCGCGGAGATCATGCTGGGTGGCACACTCCTGATCTGGTCCAGCAGCGAAGTCGAGGCCGAACGCACGATAATGGGGCCGATCGCGTCGGCGGTCGTGGTCATATCCACGATGTCGCTGCTCACCTGGGCCGTGGTCGCGGTGGCACTCGCTCACCGGCTCAAGCGGCCGATACTGCTGCTGACCACGATCGTCACGGCGGTGTCCGCGGGCTGGCTCGTCGTCGCGGCCATCGGAGCCTGGGGCACGAACGCCGGAGTCAGCACGCTCTTGACCTTCGCCTGCGTGCTGACCCTGCCGATAGTCCTGGGCGTGACGCGCGCCGAAAGCGTCCACCGAAACGCACGGAACCAGACTGGGAATGTCGATGACCGATGAGTTGATGGCGCAGTTCAGCCGGATGCGGCACTACGTCTCCGCGCTCGGCGAACTGATCAAGTCCGCGCAGGCACAGGCACCCGGACGCGCCGAAGGCAGCGATCACAGCGCGGCGGTGCACGTGAAGGTCGGCGCCGACGGACTGCCGGAATCGTTTCACATCACCACCGACTGGGCTGAGTGGATCACGCCGGAAGATCTCGCGAGCAGTGTGCTCGAAGCTTTTGGCGCCGCCACGACGAACAGGCTGGATGCCTGGACCGAGAACCTCGAGGACTCCGAGTTCCTCGCCACGGTCCGAGAGCTGGACGGTGGCCCTGAAAAGTTCCCGCGGACCGCCCGAAACCGGGACGTGCCCGCGACGGCAAGCGATCCCGCTGTCCCCGAGGTAGAACCTCGCGCGCCCGACCTGATCGCCGAGGACGCGATCAAAGCCTTCGAAAACGTCCAACGGTCGGCGAACACCGCCCCACCACCGGAAAGCACGGGCACCGGCGCAGCCGCCGGCCGGAAGGTGTCGATCACCCTGTCGAAGTTCGCACTCCTCTCGTGCGCCATCGACCCCGGCTGGGCGGCACGGCAAACCGCGACCGGGCTGATGAACAGCCTGGCCACCGCACTCGGGCGCGCGAAGTCCGACCTGGCGGGCAAGACGGATGCGGCGTCCACTATGGACAGCGGGGTCGACGGGCTCTTCGCCGAAGCGATCGCCCTGCTCAGAAACCCGCGACGCTAGGCGAGCCGAAGGAGCGCACACCATGCCAGCACCACCGCCCGGTGACATCCACGTCGTCACCGAGGAAATCCGCAAGGACGCCGAACTGTGGGACGCCGAAGCGGCGGAAATGGGGAAAATCGGTCCCCGAGCGGAAGACCTGCGGCTGAACCGGGTCGAGGCAGGTGTGTTCCAAGTCGTGTTCGACGCCTACGGCCAGATGATCGACCAGGTGATCGCGCGATCCGCCGAGGGGCAGCAGCGCATGACCGAAATCGGCGCCACCCTGCGCGCGGTCGCGAACAAGTACGAAGCCGACGAGGCGGCCAGGGTGCAGCAACTGAAGAAAGCCGGTCGATGATGGACTTCAGCGAGGCGCAGTTCCAAGAGGTCGTCAACAAGATCAACGGCGGCCTGAACGACCTGTCCGGCAAGATCGCCGAAGTCCCCCGAGCCGTCGCGGATGCCACCGACCACTGGTACGTACCCGGTTTCGTCGCCGATGCCATCACCTGGCTTGGCGAAAAGATCACCGATCTCGCCACCTGGATCCTGGACAAGATCAAGGACGTGCTCAAGGGTCTTGCCGCGCCGGTGGCCTTCTTCACGTACGCGTTCGACTGGCAGGACATCAGGGGAATTTCCAGCACCGTCGCCGGGCAGCTCAAACCCGAGATCATGCCGTCCGCCAGCACCTGGAAGGGAACCGCGAGTGAGGTGTACGGCAGGACGGTCAAACCACAAGGTGACGCGGCGGGCCGGATTTCCACGATCTCGGACAGCACCTCGACCACCCTGCAACTGTGCGCGGTGGCGGGCCTCGCCTTCTACGTCGCCATCGGCCTCGTCCTCGTCAAGTTCATCGTGGCCATGGCCGGTGCGATCGCGGCCATCGGTTCGGCGATCTTTTCCTGGGCAGGGCTCGGCCTCATCGTGGAAGAGGCCGGGGTGAACACCGGCCTGATCTGGACCGCGATCGGCGCGCTGACCGCCGTCCTTGGCACTCAGGCCCAGCAGCTCGTCAGCCTCCACGGCGCGGCGATCGACAACAGCGCCTTCCCCGGCGGCCACTGGCCGGACCCGGCGACAGGGGCCTACCAGGGCGGCTGAGCGGGCTCAGCGCCGCTCCAGCAGTTTCGCGAACCCGGCGTCGGGACCGTGCATCCCGCGGTGCACCGAGTCGATGCTGTCGCACGGCCACGGCTTTTCGCAGGGTTTGCACCGGCCGTGGTCGTCCTCCCGGTGATCGCCGACCACGGTCCGGACCACCGTCACGAGGTCGCAGAGCAGCCCGCGCGCGAGCACCTCCTCGTCCCGGTCCCATTCGTCGTCGCTCATCGCGAGGAACTCGCACTCGTCGAGCTGGGCGTATATTTCGTTGCGCAGCAACCACATCGCACGCATGCTGGCCGCGGATTGCGGATTCATCGGTGACCTCCCCAGCCTAGCGAACCGATTTCAGCGCGCGCATACAATGCTCCTTTCCGGTGGTACGCTTGTGGTGCGAACCGGAATCGTCGTGCCCTCTGTCTACTGTCGACTCCATGATGGAACACGTGCCGACCGTGCGCGGCCGACAGCTCGGCGAGGGCTTGCGAGCGGTGATCGAAGAGGCGGGACTGACTGGAAAGCAGCTCGCACGTGAGCTTGGTTGGTCCCAGAGCGAAGTGTCCAGGATGCTTACTGGGAACCGGCGGGTGAAGGAGATCGAGGTCGCGAAGGTACTTGGGCGCTGCCGAGTCACCGGTGCCGATGAAGAACGCCTTCTGAAACTGTGCGAAGAGGCAAACAAGCCGGGCTGGTACGTGCGACACCATTCCGCACCGGCATTGACCACCTTCATCGACCACGAAGACAAGGCCACCGCACTCTACGACTACCAAACCATGCTGCTTCCGGGCTCGATCCAAACCGGCGACTACGCACGGGCGGTAATCAGTCAGAACGCGGATATTCCCGCTGATGTGGCGGATTCCAGGGTCGCCATGCAACTTGCGCGATCAGGCATTTTCACCAGGCCGGGAGCAGCCGAGTTCCACTACTTTCTCCACGAGTTCGTGCTGCACCTGCCGGTCGCCGCCCCACAGGTGATGTCCGATCAGCTGCACCACCTCCTGCGACTCTCCGTGCGGTCCAACATCTCCATCCGCGTTCTGCCCATCCGCGCCGGACTACGAGCCGGGGTCATCGGCTCGTTCACACTCATGGAATTCGATGGCATCAGGCCAGTCGCCTACAAGGAGGCTGACACCGCCGAGATCTTCTTGGACGAACCGAAGGAAATCGCGACCTACCGGAAGTTCATTGGCTCATTGGTCCAAACCGCGCTGAGCGAGGCACAATCGAGGGACCTGATCGGCAGCTTGGCAGTCGAGCTGTACCAGGCCCGAGAGGAGCGCGATGAAGACCCTTGAGCCGACGTGCACCACGTGGCGCACCAGCAGCTACACCACCGCAAGCGAGGGCGGCACCAACTGTGTCGAGATTCGGGACACGATGTCCCAAGTCCGCATCCGGGACACCAAGGACCGATCCGGCGGTGAGCTGAGCTTCGGGCACGCTCCGTGGCGGGCCTTCCTCCGCTCCGCCACATCCTGAGGCACACTTTCCGGACTCCCGCGCGAACTCGCGATCGGCGCTATACGATCTAGCCGATTTAGCGCGCGCATGGGGAGTCGAATGTCAAGCGATCCAGGTCAGGGTTACCCGGGTGGACCATCATCACGCCCCGGTCAGCCCTACGGCCAACAGCCTCCGTACGGCCCGCCCTCGGGTCCGTTCCCCGGTCAGCAGCCCCATCCTGGTCAGCACTGGCCCCCACCGCCCCCGCCCGAGAACCCGTGGGACCAGTACCGCGCACAGCAGGCGCCCCCGCCGCGCGGCGGGAACAAACGCAAGCTCGGGCTGATGTTCGGGCTCGGCATCCCGATCATCGCGGTCATCGTGCTGGTCGTGGTGCTGGTGGCCCGCGCGCCGGAACGTTCGCCCGGCAGCAGCGGTGGTGAGACCGTGAACGCCGCCGGGGAAAAGGACCTCGGTTCCGGATCCCCCACCGACCCGGCGGGGTCGGGGGTCTACTGGCCCGCCGGTCCGGTCAAGCAGTACCCGGCCGCGCCGCAGGGCTTCACCCCCGGCGCCGCGCCGTCCGACGAGGCGATCGCCGCCGTCGACCCGCGCCAGCTCTACTGGTCGGTGCTCAAGAACCAGAGCACCAAGACCATCACCGACTACATCCACCAGACCTGGCAGACCCCGTACGACTACAAGACCAACTACCCCGCCAATTCGCTCACCAGCCGGGTCGCGGTCGACTACCAGTCCCGCAAGTTCATCGACGAGTTCACCGACATCGAGGCCGACGGCACGCGGAAGAAACCCGACCTCATCCGGTGCGTCGACAACGCCACCCGGAGCTATTCCGACTACTTCCACGGCTGGCAGCCGCCGAAGCAGGAATCGCGCGACAGGTGCGCGAACCGCATGCAGCCGGGCAAGTTCGTGGACAACAGCTACACCAGCGACGGCGTGGCGGCCGGTGGACTGTCGCAAGAGGACGCCGACAAGTTCATCTCCTACCTCGACGGCGTCCCCGGCCTGTTCACCGTCGCCAAACCGGCCAAGGCGCAGGGCAAGGACGGCAAGACCTACCTTCAGCTCGACGTCACCCTCGCCCCGCAGCCGCTGGTGAAACCGGGCAGGGAAAAGGAATTCCATTCTTCGCTGGACCGGAAGATGGGCGTCGGCTTCCTGGAAGCCGCCTTCCGGCAGACCGGGAAGAAACCGGGTGACTACCCGTACAGCATCGACATCGGGGCCACCGAAGGCCGCCAGATGCGCTACTTCATCGACCCGGCGACGCTGCTGCCCGCCTACTCGGTCACGATGACGATCATCCCGCAGTTCCTCGACGGCAGGCAGGTCGGCGAAGGGTTCAGCAACGCCTACACCCTGTTCGAATACTCGTTCCCGCAGCAGTTGGAAGAGGCCGCGATGAAGGCGGAGGGCGTGCCGACGTTCCCGTTCCGCCCGTTCCCGTTCGACCAGGTCACCCTGAAGTAGGAGCACGACGAACATGACAGCGCCGCAGCCATCGCAGTGCCAGCGTTGTGGGCAGCAGGTCCTCCCCGACACGAGGTCTCCCGGCGTCTGGGTGGACCAGTACAACGGCCGGTTCTGCGGCGGGAACCCGCAGTCCCCGCACTTCGCCACGCCGCAGGGCCCGTGGGCACCGATGCCGCCGGGAGGCGCACCTCCGCGGGGCGGCGGCAAGAAGCCGTTGATCTTCGGCGGGATCGGGCTGGTGCTCGTGCTCGTCGTCGGGATCGTGCTCGCGCTCGTGCTGACCAACGGGTCGTCGACCGACACGAAGGCGCAGGGCAGTTCGTCCGCCGCGCCGCCGCCTCCGCCCGCGAGCAGCAGTGCCGCGCCGCCCGCGGACCCGTACGCCCCCGTGCCGTGCGACCCGGACAGCCCCGGGCTGAACTACTGCTTCCCGCCGAAGACCACCGGGCCCGGGTTCATGGACGTGGTGCGGAAGCGGCAGACGACGTGGAAGTGCTATAAGCACGGCGAGAAGGACAGCGCGGGCAACAACGTGGACGAGATCGAGATGTGCAATGCGTCCAACAACGTCGACCAGCCCTTCAGCAAGGACTGGTCGGTCGGCTTCAACACCGACAACTACAAGCCGAACGGCACCATGAACCAGGTGGTCGTGGTCGCGAGCACGGGCGCGCGGTCGTGGAAGAACGAGCAGACCGACAAGGGGAAGACCAGCGAGCTGGCGGTCGAACTGATGGGGATCACCGTCGAAATGCTGTGGCCGGACAACAAGGAACTGCAGCAGGAAGCGAAGGACGCGTTCAAGGCGCTGCAGCCGAAGTGCGACGCGGGCGAGGGCGGCATGGACGGCAATACGGCCAGGCTGAAGCTCGGCTACCAGCTGAGCTGCGGCTCGCTCACCCCGGTCACGGTCAGCGGCGACAAGGGACCGGCGACCACGTTCACCGAGACCATGCGGATCGACTTCCCCCTCGGCGGCCCGAACCGCAAGTGACCCCTCGGGCTCACCGGGTTCTCCGCCCGAAAGCTGTTTGCCGTCCCCGCTTCGGAGGGGCTACCCCGCCGGAGCCGGAGGCGGGCCCGGGACGGGGGCGCCCTGGCAGGTTCCCGTGTTCGTGCGGCCGGTGTCGAAGAAGGTCACCGCGGCGTCCGCGCAGGGCAGCGCGGACAGCGAGCCGTGCACGTCGTCTTCGATCGTCATCAGATCGCCGCCGACGCGTTCGCGCATCGCGATGGCCCAGCCGATCGGGGTGACCGGTTCGTAGCGGTGCCCGACGAGCTGCAGCGGGCTGGTGCCCGCGGCGAGGTGCCACGGCCGCGCCTCCACCGGCCAGCCGACGCACTTCTGTTCGTAGATACCGAAACCGCCTGCCACGGGGAAGCGCGCGACGCGGTCCTGCCGGTGTTGCCACACCGTGTCGAAGTCACGCGGGCTCGCGGATTCGTTGCACAGCAACGAGGTCTGCTGGAACTCGCTGAATCCCGTCGGCTCGGCGTCCCACCCGAATCCGGACGGCGGTGCGTGGTTCCCGGCGGGCACACCGCCGTCGCGGATGGTGGCGAGCTGACCGGCCAGCACGGCCCATTCCTTGCGGGGATTGGCCATCATCCGGTTCACCGCGGCACCGTCGACGACGGTGCCGTCCGGGCCGGTGCGCGGATGGGCGGCGAGTTCGTCGCGCAGGTCCAGCAGCGCTCGCGCCACAGCGGGCTGCGTGCTGCCGAAGTGGTAGACGGCGTCGTAGCGGGCGATCCACGCGGCGAACTCGTGGAAGGTGTTCTCGCCCGCGCCCGCCTGGCCGTCGTCCATCGCCTTCACGCTGAACTCCGGTGGCATGACGGAGTCCAGCAGCATCCTGTCCACGTGCGCGTCGAACAGGGTGCGGTACTGCGCGCCCAGCGCCGTTCCCCAGGAAACGCCGTAGTAGCCGATCTTCCGCTCCCCCAGCGCTTCGCGGATCCGGTCCACGTCACGGGCGATGGTCGGCGTGGTGAACGACCGGACGAGCGCGGGGTCGCGGTCGTGGCATTCGCGGTTGCGCCGCCCGTCGCGTTCGGCCACGAACCCCGCTTTGTCCTTTTCGGACAGTCCGGGGCCCGGGGCTGTCTCGTCCGGGGCACAGGTGAGCGCCGTGCTGTAGCCGACGCCGCGCGGGTCGAAGCCGATGAGGTCGTGGTGTGCGTTGAGCGCGGCGGCCTTGCTGTCCGCGAGGTGCCCCGGCATCGTGACACCCTGCTGGCCGGGGCCGCCGGGGTTGACCACGATCGCCCCGGTGCGCTCGCCGGTGGCGGGGAGCCTGCTCACCGCGATCTCGATGGTGCGCCCGCCCGGATCGGCGTAGTCGAGGGGGACCCGCACCATGGCGCATTCGGTGCGCCGGTCGCCCGCGTCCCATCCTTTCGCGACGGTGGCGCAGGGCGCCCACCCCGGCCCCGCCGGTGCGGCGGTCGCGACCGGGGCGCCGCCGAGCACGAGCATCGAACTCGTCAGGGCAGCGAAAAGCTTGGCACGCATGGGTTTCCTCCAGAATCAGTCCGCGGCGCACAACCCGGTCCGCCACGCCCAGGCCGCGACCTCGACCCGGTTCCTGGCGCCGAGCTTGCGCTGCACGTGGGACAGGTGCGTCTTCACCGTGGCCTGGCTGACGTACAGGCGTTCGGCGACTTCGTCGTTGGTGTGGCCGTGCGCGACGAGCTTGACCACGGCCTCTTCGCGTTCGGTCAGCGCCTCGACCGGGTCCGGCTCGGGCTCGGCGCCGTCGACGCGCTGGGGAGCCAGGTGCGACAGCAACCGCACCGTCACCGACGGGGACACCATCGAGGCACCGGTCGCGGCCGCGCGCACGGCCTCCACCAGCAGCGCGGGCGACATGTCCTTGAGCAGGAACCCGCACGCGCCGTTGCGCAACGCCCGGTAGACGTATTCGTCGAGGTCGAACGTGGTGGCGATGAGCACGTTGAGCGGGTCCCGGACCCCGGCCCCCGCCAGCACCCTGGTGGCCTCCAGTCCGTCGAGCGCGGGCATGCGGATGTCGAGCAGGCACACGTCGGGGCGCAGGCGGCGGGCCTCGTCGACGGCGGCGCGGCCGTCGGCGACGGCGGCGACGATCTCCATGTCCGGCTGGGCGGACAGGATCATCCGGAAGGCCGTGCGGATCATTTCCTGGTCGTCGGCGAGGAGCACTCGGATCGTCATGGCGCCGATGATCCCTTCACCGGCAGCAGGGCGGTGACCTGCCACCCCCGCGCCACCGGCCCGGCCGCGAGCGTGCCGCCCACCGCGCTCACCCGCTCGGTGAGGCCGACCAGTCCGTGCCCTTCGGTGCCCTGCTCCGCGGGCGTCCCGTCGTCGGTGATCGTGAGCTCCACCAGCCCGTCCGAGCCGGGACGGGCCGCCACCTCGACCTCGGTGGCGCCGTCGGCGTGGCGCAGCACGTTCGTCAGCGATTCCTGCACGACGTGCTGGGCCGCGTCGAGCACGAGCGCGGGCAGCCGCGCTCCGGCGAGGGCGGGGTCGAGCGCGGTGGTGGCGGCGGGCCCGGTGGGGGAAAACCCGTCGACGGCGGCGGTCACGACTTCGCCGAGCGTGCGCTTGTCCTGGTCGTGCACCGGGTTGTCGTCGCGCAACGTGGTCACCATCGACCGCATCGAGGTCAGCGCCTGCGATCCGGCCCGTTCGATCCCGGCCAGCATCGTGTCGAGGTCGGCCGGTTCGGGCGGGGTGCCCGCGGCGGTCAGGTAGCGCACCGCCTTGGTCTGGGTGACCATCCCGGTGACGTGGTGGGCCACGAAGTCGTGCAGGTCGCGGGCGTAGGCCAGGCGTTGCGCCTGCCTGGCGAGTTCGAACCCGTCGGCGCGGCGGCGGTCGTGCAGCCGCAGGTACAGGCCCAGCAGCACCAGGAACGCCGTGCCGAGCGCGAGCAGCGCCATCATCGCGCCGCGGTACTCGTTCTCGAGCTCCTCGATCCGCAGCGGCAGCAGCAGGACCGCCAGCCCCAGCGCGGCGGTGGCGCCCGCCGCGCGCAGCGGGCGGTACTGCACCACGACCCTGACCACCACGCACAGCAGGCCGGCCAGTTCGACCACGCCGAACGTGTTGTCCGGCCGGGCATGGGCGAGCAGGACGTACGCGGTGAACGCCACCGACGCGCCACCCACGGCGAGCACGGCGGCGAGGCGTACCGAGTCGGTCAGCAGCGCGATGACGGGCAGCGCCGCGCACAGCACCAGGCCCACTCCGGTGGGGACCGTTTCCGCGCTGAACCCTTCCCCCACGGCGAGGGCCATGGCCGCGACCACGAAGAACAGAATGGCGATGCGCTGCGGAAGGCTGCGCCGGTCGAACAGTGCTGGCATGGCGATCATGCTAGGGGAGCACTTCCGGGACCCACCTCATCCGTTCGGCTGGGGAGCCGGGCCCGTAATCGCCATTCGGCGGAGGACTTCCTTACGGGGAGCCGTTTTCCTGTGCCGGAACCTCGGGCGGCCGGACCGTCCAGGAAAGCCCGGCGGCGAGCGCGAACAGCGCCGCGACGATGAGCAGCGCCACGTGCAGTCCGGAAAGGACATCGCCGCCGAGCAACCCGCCGAGCAGGGCGACACCGCACACCGAACCGACCTGGCGTGCCGCCGTCATGACGCCGGAGGCGATCCCGGTGTGCTCGGCCGGCGCCTGCTGGAGCGTCGCCGCCGCGACCGCGGGCTGCGACGCGGACTGGCACACACCGAGCAGCACCAGCCCGATCGCGGCGAACCAGTAGCCCGTGTGCGCGCCGAGCATGGCGAGCAGCAGGCTGCCCGCGGCACCGGCGAGCTGACCGGCGACCAGCGTCCCCCGTACCGCGCCGCGGGCGATGAATCGTCCCGCGAGCACCGGCCCGACCATGCTCACCGCCGCGAACGGCAGCAAAGCGAGCCCCGTCGCCCACGCGCTGTACCCGCGGGCGTGCTGGAAGTACAGCGACAGCACGAACATCTGGCCGTAGATCCCGACGCTGAGGACGAAGCCCACGGCGGACACCCGGCGGAACGGCGGGTGCCGGACCAGGCTGGGCGGGAGCATCGGCGCCCGCGCGCGGCGTTCGACGAAGACCAGCGCCAGGGCGGCGAGCGCGGCGACCACGAGCGCGGTGATCGCCGCGCCCGAACCCCAGCCGTGTTTTCCCGCCTCGGTCAGCGCGATCGCGACGGCGGCGAGCGCGACGATGCCGAGCACCTGGCCGCCGACGTCGAACGACCGTTGCCTGGTCTCGGTTTCGCCGGCGTTGCGGGCCAGCAGGAAACCGGCGAGCGCCGCGACGGGCAGGTTGAGGAG
Organism: Amycolatopsis minnesotensis; assembly: GCF_039529815.1. Lineage (NCBI taxonomy): Bacteria > Bacillati > Actinomycetota > Actinomycetes > Pseudonocardiales > Pseudonocardiaceae > Amycolatopsis > Amycolatopsis minnesotensis. Next base: position 199,430 of record NZ_BAAANN010000013.1, read on the forward strand.
GAAGATCGCCCGCCAGCCCAGGGTGTCGACGAGCAGGCCGCCCGCCAGCGGGCCGAGCACGGTCGCGGCACCGGCGATCGCGGCCCAGCGGCCGAACGCGCGGGCGCGGGCACGCGGCTCCGGATGCAGCTTCGCCGCGAGGGACAGCGCGGTCGGCAGCATGCACGCGGCACCGACGCCCTGCGCCACCCGTGCCGCGATCAGCGCGGCCGTCGACGGCGACAGTCCACAAGCGAGTGACGCGAGCGCGAACAGCGCCAGGCCGCCGAGGAAGACCTTGCGGCCGCCGACCCGGTCGGCCATCGCCCCGGCGCTGAGCAGCAGCGCGGCGAACGCCAGGTTGTAGCCGTTGACCACCCATTGCGCGGTGTCCACCCCCGCGTGCAGGTCCTCCTGGATCCGCGGCGCCGCCACGTTCACGATCGTCGTGTCCAGCACGATCACGAACACCCCGAGCAGCACGCCCGCGTACGCCACCGCCGGTCGTGGCGTGACGGCGACTGCCCGCGTCATCGGGCTTCGCCCTTCGGCGCGGTGGCCTCCTCGACGCGGTCCGCGACCTTGTCGCTGATGCGGCGCAGTTCGTCGGCCTGGCGCTCGGTCAACGCGGCGAACAGGTACTCGCGGACGCTGCGCGCGTGGCGTTTCGCCGCCTTCCGCAGCGTGCGCTCGCCTTCGTCGGTGAGGTGCACGGTCGAACTGCGCCGATCGGCGGCCGAGGTCCGCTGGCACACCAGTCCGTCGGCGGCCAGCTTCCCGACCGCGTGCGTGATGCGGCTCGGCGCCGACCGGGTGGCCGCGGCGAGATCGGTCATCCGCAGGCCGTCGGGCGCCTCGCCCAGTACGAACAGGACCTCGTAGTAGGTGCGCGGGATGCCCACGTCCCGTTTGAGATCGCAGTCGAAGTGGTTGAACAGCTCGCGGCTCATCTTGGAGAACGCGCGGTACACCCGCTGCTCATCCTCGGTCAGCCAGTCGAAATCGACCATCGTCTTCCCCAGTTATTCCAGTGTTGAAGTACCTTGTGCCAAGTTACTTCAACACTGGAATAGTGGCAAGGCGCTCGCGGCTCACCGGACACGCGATGATGGACGCGAACCCCGCGCAGGAACCGAAATCACGTCTGCCCGATCTCCGCCTGCCGGGACGGAGCGTGTCGCCGCGGCCAGTTCGGGAGCCCGTGCTCGACTTCCGGCACCGTCACCGCCGCGTACTCCTGCGCCGCGCACAGCCGCGCCGGATGAGCCGGGCGATCTTCGCGGCGGCGAGACCGGCCATGTGAACAATGTCCAGCCTGCTCGTCATCGCCGAACCGCCGAGATCGGGTGCGAGCGGCGACGCCCGCCCCAGGCCGTGCAGATCCGCGTACCGGTTGAAGACCTGGCCGATCCGGTCCGCGACGAAGCACATCGGGAAGGTCGGCGCGGCGCGGAACCGGTCCGCCGCGCGGGCGAACGCGTCGCCGGACGGGATCAACGTGACCACCAGCAGCGCGACCAGGCCCGTGCGGGCGGACATCCGTGTCACCAGGACGGCGAACAGGAGCACGGCCAGCGAGCCCGCGTAGGCCACCCACTGGCCGAACTCCAGCCGCCAGATCAGGTAAGCCCCCAACGGAAGTCCGAACGCGACGGTCGAGAACAGTCCCTTGTGGACACTCCTGCGCAGGACATCGCGCCGCAGTCCGATGAGGATCAGCGCCGGGCAGGCGGTGGCGTAGATCATGCCGTCCGGGCGGGTCAGCGCGACCTTCGTGGACAGCAGGCGGTCGTTCAGCACCGCTCGGAACAGCGTCACCGCGAGCAGGAGCCCCGTCGCCAGCGTGACCAGCGACGGGAGGCGCGTCACCTTCCTCGCCGCCTGGTGGCAGGCCACGAGAATCCCGATGATCCGGTCGCCGGGCTGCGACGCTCTCGTTGCTCTCGTTCCCAGTTCTGGACGAGCAAGCTGCCGTCCCTGAAGGCGGCCTTCGGGGACTCGGATGCCCCGAAGGTCGCCTTCAGGGCATGAGCGCCCCGAACTCCGCTCCTGTAGGCACTCGCGCCGTCCCAGCAGGGCGGCTACGTGGCGAGCCCGTTCTGCTTCAGGAACTCGTCGGCGATGTCGAGCGGGTTCCGCTTCTCCTCGGAGTACTGCACGTTCAGCTCGGTCAGCTTGGCCGTGTCCAGCACCGCGGAGAGCCGGTTCAGCGCCTGCACCTCTCGATCGGACAGCGTGCCCTTCGCCACCAGCGGCACGATGTTCTGCGCCGGGAACATCTGCTTGTCGTCGACCAGTGGCACGAACCCGTTCGCGGCGATCGTCGACGAGGTGGAGAACAGGTCCGCCACCTGGATGTCACCGGACTTCAGGGCCGCGACGGTCACCGGGCCGCCGGTGTCGGTGGTCGTGATCGCCTTGAACTCGCAGCCGTAGAGCTGCTTGATCTTGGCCTTCCAGCGCTCGGTCCACTGGCCGGGGCCGCCGAAGGTCAGCTCACCGCACCGCTTCCCGAGATCGGAGAACGTGCGCACCCCGGAGTCGGCCAGCTCCTTGCGGACCACCAGCAGGTCCTTGTCCTCCGCGGGTGCCTGGTCCAGCACCGCGAAACCCTGCGGGATCTTGGCCCGCAGCTCGCGGTAGACGTCGGCGGGCCTGGTGGCCTGCGTGGTCTTGTCGAAGTAGCGCAACAGGTTCCCGCTGTAGTCGGGCACCAGGGACAACGACTTGTCCTGCAACGCCTTCACCACGACCTCGCGGCCGCCGACGGGCGGGCGCACCGTGACCTTCTCCGCGCCCGCGTTGCGCAGCGCGCCCGCGTAGATCTCCGCCAGCAGCGAGCTTTCGCCGACGTCGGAGGAGCCGATGACGATCTCGCCCGTCGAACCGCCTTCGGCGCCGCCCGCAAGGGGGTTGCCGCACGCGGTCGCGGCGAGTGCGACGACCGCCAGCAGCGCGGTCATGACCTTGTTCCTCACTCGGCACCCCCCACAGCGATCTTCTTGCCGCTCGCGGCGGCCGCCGCGAGCCGCACCCCGCGTGGCACGAGCGCGCGCTGCACGCCCGCGAGCACGAGGTCGAGCACGATCGCGAGCAGCGCGGTCAGGATCGCGCCCGCCACCACTTCGCTGTAGTCGAGGATGGCGAGCCCGTCGAGCAGGTACCGGCCGAGGCCGCCGAGCCCGACGTACGCCGCGACGGCCGCGGTGGCGACGAGCTGCAGCACCGCGTTCCGGACGCCGCCGAGCAGCAGCGGCAACGCGATCGGGACCTCGACCTGCCACAGCCGTTGCCATCCGGTCATGCCGACGCCCTCGGCCGCGTCGACCACGCCGTGGTCGGTGGCCTGCACCCCGGCGTAGGTGCCGGCGAGGATCGGCGGGATCGCGAGCACCACGAGCCCGATCGTGGTGACCGGCCCGCTCTCGGTGAACAGCAGGAACAAGAAGGTGATGAGGCCGAGCGTCGGCAGCGCGCGAATGGTGTTGCTCGCGCCGACGAGCACCACGCCGCCGCGACCGGTGTGCCCGACGTAGAGCCCGAGCGGCACCGCGATGACCAGCGCGATCACCAGCGCCAGCCCGGTGTAGCCGAGGTGCTGCAGCAGGCGGTTCGGAATGCCTTCCTCGCCCTGCCAGTGCGTGGAATCGGTGAAGTAGTCGAAGATCATGCCGAAGCCCCCTTCGCCGGCGCGCCGGCGCGGTCCCACGGCGTCAGCAGGTTCCGCAGGCCGACCAGGATCAGGTCGACGATCAGCGCGAGCAGCAGCGTCAGCACGATCCCGACCACGATCGGCGAGAAGTACTCGCGCTGGAACCCGTCGGTGAACAGCACGCCGAGGCCGCCGGTCCCGATCAGCGCGCCCACGCTGACCAGGCTGATGTTGCTCACCGACGCGACCCGCACGCCCGCCGCGAGCACCGGGACCGACAGCGGCAGCTCGACGCCGAAGAACCGGCGCGCCGGGCGGTAGCCGACAGCGGTCGCGGCGGCGACGATGTGCTGCGGCACCGCGTCGAGCGCGTCCAGCACGGGGCGGACGAGCAGCGCGGTGGTGTAGACGGTCAGCGCGACGACGACGTTGACGCTGTCCAGGATCTTGGACCCGATGATGCCGGGGATCACCACGAACAGCGCGAGCGACGGAATCGTGTAGAGCAGGTTCGACACCACCATCAGCACGTTCCGCGCGGGCTTCCAGCGGTTGCCGAGCCAGCCGAGCGCGATCGCGAGCACGATGCCCAGCACGAGCGGCAGCAGCGCGAGGTAGACGTGCTCGCCGAGATCGGCGAACAGCTGCGCGCGGCTGTTTCCGCTGCCGAGGTAGCGGCCCAGCTCGTCGAAGAAGTCACCCATGGTCGGCGCCCTGCGGCTTTTCGATCACGTCCAGCACCTGGTGCGCGGAGACCGTTCCGGTGACCTTGCCGTCGGCGTCCACCACGACGCCGAGACTCGCCGGTGACGACAGCGCGGCGTCGAGCGCGCCGCGGATCGGTGCGCCCTCGGTGTAGAGCGAACCGCCGGCGACGAGATCGGTCTCCGCCAGTTCTCCGTCCACAGTGGACCCCGGCGGGAGCCAGCCGCGCGGCTCGCCCGCTTCGTTCACCGCGAGCTGCCAGCCGGAGCCCGCGTCCGGCACGGCCTGGCCCACCACGATCTTCTCGGTCGGCGTGACCACGACCCCGGCGGCGGAAAGGAAGGAAAGGCCGCGGTAACCCCTGTCCTTGCCGACGAACGAGGCCACGAAGTCGTCGACCGGCTGGCGGAGCACCTCCGACGGCGTGCCGTACTGCGCGAGCTTCCCGCCGACGCGCATGACCGCGATCTTGTCGCCGAGGCGCACCGCTTCGTCGATGTCGTGCGTCACGAACACGATCGTCTTGCCGAGCTGCGACTGCAGGCGCAGCAGCTCGTCCTGCAGTTCCTCGCGCACGATCGGGTCGACCGCGGAGAACGGCTCGTCCATCAGCAGCACCGGCGAGTCGGCGGCGAGCGCGCGCGCCACCCCGACGCGCTGCTGCTGGCCGCCGGAAAGCTGGGCTGGGTACCGCTTCCCCATTTCGACCGGGAGGCCGACGGTCTCGAGCAGCTCCGCGGCGCGCTTGCGCGCCTTCGCCTTGTCCCACCCGGACAGCAGCGGCACGGTGGCCACGTTGTTCAGGACCGTCCTATGTGGAAAGAGCCCGGCGTGCTGGATGACGTAGCCGATGCCGCGGCGCAGCAGCGCCGGGTCGGAGTCGCGGATGTCCTTGCCATCGAGCAGCACGGTGCCCGAGGTCGGCTCGACCATCCGGTTGATGGTGCGCAGCGACGTCGTCTTGCCGCACCCGGACGGACCGACGAAGACGGTGATCGTGCCGTCCTCCACGGTCAGGCTCAGATCGTCGACCGCGACCGTCCCGTCCGGGTACCGCTTCGTCACGTGCTGGAACTCGATTGCCACGCGTCACTCCCCACGTAGGATCAAAAAACCGTAGCCCAGATCCCGTCGTTCGGCACTGCTTCTCAGGATCTAAGCTCGTCGGTGATGAGCCAATTGGAGCAGGTACTGGCGAGCCACGGCGTCCACACGAGACCGCTGCGGCTCGCGGTCACCCTGCTCTGCCACGGCTGGCAGCGGTTCGACGACCTGGTCCGCGCCACCGCCGCACCCCGGCGCAGCATCGAGGAGCTGCTGGCCGCGCTGGGGGAAGACCTGGAGCGGGACACGCATGCGCTGCGCATCCGCCCCGGCGCGGTGGCAGGCTACGAACCTTTTCGGACGGTCGGCCAGCCCGAGACGGCGCTGGCGGAAAACCGCGAACTGCTCGCGCGTGTCGCACGGTACGTCGACGGCGTGCCGCCGCCGCTCGCCGCGCTCGACCACGTGCAGGCGACCGCGGAAACCGTGCTGCGAAGGGCGTTGTGGCTCGACGAGCGCTACGACCTCGCGCGCACGCGGCTGCTGTTCCTCGGCGACCACGACCTGACCTCGCTCGCCGTGCGCGCACTGCGCCCCGACGCGCGGCTGACCGTGGTCGACCTCGACGAACGCGTTCTCGACTACATCGACTCGGTGTCCGGGCGCACGATCACCACGCTGCACGCGGATCTGCGCGTCGGCCTGCCGCCCGCGGTCGTCGCGAGCGCGGACCTGGTGTTCAGCGACCCGCCCTACACCCCCGAGGGGATGGGCCTGTTCGCCGCGAACGGCGTGCGCGCGCTGGCGGACCCGCCGCTGGGCAGGCTCGTGCTGGCCTACGGGTACAGCCCGCGGCATCCCGCGCTCGGCGCGCAGGTGCAACGCGAACTCGCGTCGCTCGGGCTCACCTTCGAGGCGATTTTGCCCGATTTCCACCGCTATCACGGTGCCGAAGCGATCGGCAGCGCGGCGGACCTCTACGTCTGCCAGCCGACCGCGCGCGCGAAGAAGGTCAAGGCTCGCAAGGGCGGGATCTACACCCACGGCCCGCAGTCGGTGGAAGCGCGCGGCACGCGGCCCGCGCTGGTGGAGAAGCTGCTCGAACTGGCCGGGGAAGGCGCCGAGATCCGCGCCGCCGACTGGTCGGCCTCCGGCGCGCCCGCTTCCGGGGTCGCCGTCGATCTTTCCGCCGACCCCGGTCCGTGGCTGCTGCGGGTGCTGCTGGCGACCAACGCGCACCGGCTCGCCGTGCTCGTGCCGAACGCGCACCCCGATCTCGGCAACGCCGAAGCGCAAGCGTCGCTGAGCACGCTCGTCGCGGGCAAGTACCGGCTGCGGTTCCTGCGCAGCACACCCGACAACAAGCACGCCGTCGTCGTCGCCACGGCCGTCGGCGAACCCGTCGACCTGTTGCTGAAGGCGCACGCCCGCCTCGGGAACGCACTTCCGGACGGGCCCCCGGACGTCCACGCCCACCGGTTAATCGACCTGCCCCGGCACCGGATCGCCGCTATCGTCCCGTACCTGTGAACCTCGGTGAAAAAGCCGCCCAGCGGCTCATCCGGATCGGCGGCGCTCGGCTGGAACCCGGCCTGACCGACGCGGAGTTCGCCCGCGTCGAGGACCAGTTCGGCTTCACCTTCGCCGACGACCACCGCGCCTTCCTCGCGACCGCGCTCCCGGTGGACGGCGGCCGCGAAGACGGCTGGCCGGACTGGCGCGACGGCGACCCGGAAGACCTCCGTCGTCGCCTCGACCGCCCGGCCGACGGCGTCCTCTTCGACGTCGAACACAACCGGACCTGGATGCGGTTCTGGGGCGAGCGCCCGGAAGACCTCGCCGAACGCCTGGAAAAGGCCCGCGCCGAGCTGGCCTCCGTACCGACGATGGTCCCGGTGTTCTCCCACCGGTACCTGCCGGCGGGACGCGGCACCTCCGGGCACGCCGTGCTGTCGATCCACCAGACCGACATCATCTTCTACGGCACCGACCTCGCCGACTACGTCGAGCGCGAGTTCGGCCAAGGCCCCCGCGACTACGACACCTGGAACCCGGAAGCGACCGTCCCCTTCTGGAGCGAGTTCTGCTGACCGCGGGCGTCCGCACGCCTCGAAGGCCGCGGTGCTGATGCGCACGCGCCGATTCCCGGTGGCGTGCGTGGCCGCGCGTCGGGGGTCCGCTCGCGTGGTCCCTGAAGGACGCCTTCAGGGAATCTGACGCCGCGATCCCGGCCCTCGCGGCGCGAGCACGGCGACTGCTCGGTCAAGCCCCCCGAGGGGGTATGCGGACGGGGAAAGAGGAAGTGCCCGGAACTCGCGGGGAGTCCCGGGCACTTCCGCGAAGGGGTCTACTGCTGCGCCACCCCGTCGTTGGCGGCTGCCTTGGCCACCGCGGCGGCGACCTCGGGCGCCACGCGCGGGTCGAGCGCGCTCGGCACGATCCGGTCGGGGCCGAGGTCGTCGGAGGCCACCGCGACGATCGCCTCCGCCGCCGCCAGCTTCATGTTCTCCGTGATCGACCTCGCACCCGCGTCGAGCGCGCCGCGGAAGACGCCGGGGAACGCCAGCACGTTGTTGATCTGGTTCGGGAAGTCGCTGCGCCCGGTGGCCACGATCCGCGCGTACTTCGCGGCGACCTCCGGGTGGACCTCCGGGTCCGGGTTGGACAGCGCGAACACGATCGCGTCGTCGGCCATGGCGCCGAGCAGCGATTCGTCGATCGTGGCGCCGGAGAGGCCGAGGAACACGTCGGCGCCGCGCAGCGCCTCGGCGAGCCCGCCGGTCAGCCCGGAGGAGTTCGTGGTCGCGGCGAGCTGCTCCTTGATCGGGTTCAGCCCGGCGCGCCCGGCGTGGATGATGCCCTTCGAGTCGAGCACGGTGACATCGGCGACACCCGCGGCCTGCAGGATCCTGGCGCACGCCACCCCGGCGGCCCCCGCGCCCGAGATGACCACGCGCTCGGCGGCGATGTCGCGCTCCAGCACCAGGTTCGCCCCGCGCAGCGCCGCGAGCGCGACGATCGCGGTGCCGTGCTGGTCGTCGTGCATGACCGGGCAGTCGAGCGCCTCCTTGAGCTTGTCCTCCAGCTCGAAGCACCGCGGCGCCGAGATGTCCTCGAGGTTCACCGCGCCGAACGACGGCCGCAGCCGGACCAGCGTCTCGACGATCTCGTCGACGTCGGTGGTGTCGAGCACCAGCGGGATCGAGTCGAGCCCGCCGAAGGTCTTGAACAGCACCGCCTTGCCTTCCATCACCGGCAGCGACGCGCTGGCGCCGATGTCGCCGAGGCCGAGCACCGCGGTGCCGTCGCTGACGACGGCCACCAGCCGGTCGGCCCAGGTGTAGCGCTGCGCGAGCGCGGCGTCCTCGGCGATGGCGCGGCTGACCTTCGCCACACCGGGCGTGTACGCGATCGACAGGTCGCGGGGGTCCGCGATCGGCCGCGTCGCCGCCACGGAGAGCTTGCCGCCCTCGTGGCCGCCGAAGATCTCCGCGTCGGTCACCGGCGCGGCGGCGTCGTTCATGCGGCTTCCCGTCATCGAATCGGTCTCGGTACGTGCTTGCGTCACTTCGTTCTCCCAGGGCTGCGGGCGGGGGTGCCCCGGGCACGGGGGTGCCCACGGCTGTTCTCCTCCAGCGCGGCAGCCCAGCGCGGTAGCGCCGGCCTGTCGGCGAGGCGTCCAGTCCGGTCATCGGAGCCTGTGGTGGGGACGATGGCCGTGGACGCGGCGGTCCGGCCATTGTGGCAGGCCCCCCGACCGTCCGTAGCCCTTGGTGCGTTTCATGTCACAGATCTAGGGTTTTAACGGTATTACCAAGACGTCCGTTCGGCTTGTGAGCTTCCCGATAGGGTGGGGTAATGCACGTACGCGCCCTGTCGGTTTCCGGTTGCCACGAATTCACCCCGCGGGTGTTTCCCGATCACCGCGGCCTTTTCGTCGCCCCATTTCAGGAATCGGTGCTGACCGAGACGCTCGGGCACCCGCTCCACCTCGCCCAGACGAACCACAGCCGCTCGCGCCGCGGCACCATCCGGGGCCTGCACTTCGCGGACACCCCGCCCGGCCAGGCGAAGTACGTCTACTGTTCGAGCGGGTCGATGATCGACATCGTGGTCGACGTCAGGGTCGGCTCGCCGACCTTCGGCCGCTGGGACTCGGTCCGCCTCGACACGGTCGACTACCGGGCCATCTACGTCGCCGAGGGCATCGCGCACGGATTCGTCGCGCTCGAGGACGACACGGCGATGACCTACCTCTGCTCCACCGGCTACAACCCGGGCGGCGAGCACGGCATCACCCCGTTCGACGAGTCGCTCGACCTGCCGTGGCCCACCGCGTTCGAACATGTTCTGTCCGAAAAGGACAGAAACGCGCCGTCGCTCGCCGAGGCCGAGAAGGCAGGCATCCTGCCGAAGTACGAAGACTGCCTCGCGCACTACGAAGCGCTGCGCACCGCCGCGGGCTGACGCCGGAACACCACCGCGAGCGGCACCAGCGCGACGAGCCCGGACAGCACCGCGACCACCGGGTAGCCGCCCCAGCCGAACACGGGACCGGCGAGCAGGCTCGCCACCCCGGCACCGCCCCACACGAGCGCGTCCACGGCGCCCTGCGACCTGGCGCGCTCCTCGGGCGCCAGCACGGTGCCGAGCATGCTGCTGCCGCCGACGAACATCAGGTTCCACCCGTAGCCGAGCAGGAACATCGCCACCGGCACGCCCGAGCGATGTGCCTCCGGCGCGGCCGTCGCGAGCGCCGCCGCCATCGCGAGCACGCCGATGCCCGCGACGATCGCGGTGCGCGCGCCCCAGCGGTCCACGATCTTGCCCGACAGCGGCGCCAGCGCGAACATCCCGATCAGGTGCGCCGCGAGCACCCAGCCGACCGTGCCGAGGTCGTGGCCGTGCTCGTGGAGCTGCAGCGGGGTCATCGTCATCAGGGTGACCATCGCCAGGTGCGCGGCGACCATCACGGCCAGCGGCACGCGGACCTCGCGGCGGCGCAGCGCGCCGAACCCACCGCTGGAGCGGGTGCCCGCACCGGTCAGCGAACGCGTCCTCGGCAGGAGCGCGGTGCACGCGACCGCGGCGAGCGTCACCAGCACCGCCACCACGACCGGGCCCGAAAGCGAGGGCAGGCCGTTCGCCGCCGCCGCGCCCGCGGCCGGGTCCAGCACCACCGGCCCGGCCAGCGCGCCCGCGGTCCCCGCCCAGACCACCATCGCGAGGCCGGTGCCCTGCTTGCCGTCGGGGTACATCTCGGCCGCGGCGTAGCGGGAGAGCTGGGCGCCCGCGTTGCCGACGCCGAGCAGCACCATGCCCGCCAGCAGCAGCGGCAGGCTGGACGCGAGCGCGCCGGAGACGGTGATCAGCGCGCCGAGCACGGCCGTGGAAAACGTCCTGAACAGGGCCGCGCGCCTGCCGACGCGCGCGGTGAGGCGCCCGGACAGCAGCGCGCCGGTCGCCGTGCCGAGCACCCCGGCCGCGTTCGGCAGGCCGCTGAACCCCGGCCCCGCCTCGTCGCTGGCGATCAGCGACCCGGCCGTGGTGGCGGCGAGCATCGCGGTGTTCATCATCGTCACGCCCGCGCACAGGGCGAACACGGCCCGTCTGCGGATCGGGACCGGAACGGGCAGGGGCGGCGCGGCGAGGGCTGGCGGAGTCATGGTCGAAAGGCTAGAAGGATCAGGGGCCGGATCGAATGGGCAACGACCATCGGTTCGCCGGGTCCGGCCTGCCGTTCGCAACGAATTCACTGGGAGGGACGTTCAGCATGGAAAGACCCCTGGACGACACCGATTGGCGCATCCTCGCGGAGCTGCAGAACGACGGCAGGCTGTCGTACTCCGAACTGGGCAGGCGGATCTCGCTCTCCTCGCCGTCGGTCGCCGAACGCGTGCGGCGGCTGGAGGAGGCCGGGGTGATCAGCGCCTACCGCGCCGAGGTCGACGCGCGCCGCGCCGGGTACCCGTTCGTGGCGTTCGTGCAGCTCCAGTGCGCGCCGAACCGGTGCCTGCTGAAGACCAGCGCGTCCGGCGACTACCCCGAGGTGGTCGAGGTGCACAAGCTCAGCGGCGACCACTGCACGATGCTCCGCGTGCGCGCGGCCTCGCTCGACCACCTCGAAGGCATCTTCGAGCGCATCGGCAAGCACGGTGAGATCCGCACGTCGATGGTGCTCTCGACGCAGTACGAGGACCGGCCCGTCGAACCGGTTGCCGACGAGTACCTGCGCGCCACCCCGAGCGAAGGCTGGCAAAAGCGCTGACTCAGCCGCTGCCCGTGCCGTGCCGGTGGCCTTCATAGGCGTGATTGCCGCGGATGTGGCCTTCGCGGGGCTTGCTCGGTTCCGGGGTGGACGCTGTGAAGGGGCCCTTGAGGGAATCCAACGCCGCGAAGGCGTCCTTCAGGGCATGAGGATCGCCGTGTCGTCTACCGCGAGGGGCGAGATCGCGGCGTCAGATGCCCCCAAGGCGCCCTTCAGGGAATGCACCGAACCTCCCAAGCTCACCCCTCTCCGCGCTGCCCGCCCCAAAAGGAAGCCTTCACAGGCGTGAACGCCGCAGATACGACCACACAGGCCCGCCCTGCCCGGAGCGCATGCCCTGAACGGGCCCTTGAGGGAATCTGATGCCGCCAAGGCCCCCTTCACGGCATGAGCAGCACCGTGCCGCCCGCCGCGAAGGGCGAGATCGCGGCGCCAGATGCCCCCAAGGCGCCCTTCAAGGAATGCACCGAACCTCCCAAGCTCACCCCTCTCCGCGCTGCCCGCCCCAAAAGGAAGCCTTCACAGGCGTGAACGCCGCAGATACGACCACACAGGCC
>NZ_BAAANN010000013.1:211728-239734 GCF_039529815.1 Amycolatopsis minnesotensis
CCGCCGCGAAGGGCGAGATCGCGGCGCCAGATGCCCCCAAGGCGCCCTTCAAGGAATGCACCGAACCTCCCAAGCTCACCCCTCTCCGCGCTGCCCGCCCCGAAAAGGGAGCCTTCACAGGCGTGAACGCCGCAGATACGACCACACAGGCCCGCCCTGCCCCGGGGTGGATGCTGTGAAGGGGCCCTTGAGGGAATCCAACGCCGCGAAGGCGTCCTTCGGGGCATGAGGATCGCCGTGTCGTCTACCGCGAGGGGCGAGATCGCGGCGTCAGATTCCCCCAAGGCGCCCTTCAAGGAATGCACCGAACCTCCCAAGCTCACCCCTCTCCGCGCTGCCCGCCCCAAAAGGAAGCCTTCACAGGCGCGAACGCCGCAGATACGACCACACAGGCCCGCCCTGCCCGGAGCGCATGCCCCGAACGGACCCTCGAGGGAATCCAACGCCGCCAAGGCCCCCTTCACGGCATGGGATCGCCGTGCCGCCCGCCGCGAAGGGCGAGATCGCGGCGCCAGATTCCCCCAAGGCGCCCTTCAGGGAATGCGCCCCCGTCGGGCGGGAATCAGCGCAGGACGTCTTCGGCGAGTACGCGTTCGACGTTGCGCTCGGCCAGCGCGGTGATGGTCACGAACGGGTTCACGCCGGTGCTGCCGGGGATCAGCGAGCCGTCGGTGACGTACAGGTTGGGCGCGCCCTTGACCCTGCCGTGGAGATCGGTGGCCTTGCCCAGCACCGCGCCGCCGAGCGGGTGGTAGGTGAACCGGTTCTCGAACGGCCGCGTGTCGCCGAACAGGTCGTGGCGGTAGATCGTGGTGTTCGCCCTGTTGATCTTGTCGAACAGGGCCTTCGCCGCGTCGATCGACGGCTGGCCCTGGTCCGCGGTCCACGACAGCTTCGCCGAGTCGCTCGCGGGGTCGTAGCGGAACCGCCCGCGCTCGGGGTTCTTCGTGATCGCGAGGTAAAGGCTGACCCACGTCTCGAGCCCGGCCGGCACGGGCGCGATCTCGGCGAACACGGGGTACTTCGGGTCGTCCCAGTTGTCGATGCCGAGCGTGGGCATGCCGGACTGCAGGCTGCCCGTGGTGTCCCAGAGGTGGTTCGCGCGGCCCAGCATCACGTTGCCGTTGGTGCCCCAGCCCTCGCCGACCTCTTCGGACAGCTCCGGCAGCCGCCCGGTGTCGCGGGCGCGCAGCAGCAGTTCCGTGGTGCCGAGGCTGCCGGCGCCGAGGAACAGGTGCTTCGCGCCGATGTGCTTCGTCGCGAGCACGGTGCCGTCGGCGTCGCTCTCGCGGACGACGAGGGTGTACGCGCCGTCGGGCTGGCGCAGGATCTCCCGCACCTCGTGCAGCGTGTGGATCCGGACGTGGCCGGTGCCCAGTGCCGCGGCGAGGTAGGTCCTGTCGAGCGACCGCTTGCCGTGGTTGTTGCCGTAGATGACCTCCGACGCGAGCGCCGAACGCGGCACGGTGCCCTCTTCCTCGGCCTTCAGGTACTCGAAGTCGTAGACGCTCGGCACGAACGCGGTCTTGAAGCCCGCCTTCGCCGCGGCCTTCCGCGAAACCCTGGCGTAGTTGTACGAACGGCACTTCTCGAACCACGCCCGGTCGACCTCGTTCCTGCCGAGCCCGGCGTTGGCGCGCGGGAAGTACCTGCCGTACATCTCGTCCGCGTCGACCTCGGGCAGGATCTCCTCGAAGTAGTCCCGCCGGGGAGTCACGGCCATCGCCCCGTTCACCAGCGAGCCGCCGCCGACGCCGCGCCCGAGGTACACCGACATGTCGCCGAAGTGCACGCGGTCGAGCACGCCCGCGTGCCTGCGGATGTCGTGGTTCGCCAGGTCGAGCCACAGGAACGAGGCCAGTGGCGCCTCGGTGCGGTCCTTGAACCACATCGACCGCTCGTCCGGCGAGAGCATCGGGCAGAAGACCTTGCCGTCGGCGCCCGCGGTGTCCCAGAGCTGCCCCATTTCGAGCATGACGGTGGGCACGCCCGCCTCGCCCAGCCGCAGCGCGGTCACCGCGGCGCCGTAACCGGTGCCGATCACCACGGCGGGGGAAAACTCGGGCAGCGCCGTCGTTTTCCGGCCGCTCGCGGACGCGGCGGGGACCGAAATGGAGGTCAGTCCGAGCGCGGCGGCCGAATTGAGCGCGGCAAGGCCGAGGAAACGCCTGCGGGAGAAGGGGGAAGGCATGCGTCGCATGCTGCAAGCCCGCTTTCCGGCTGACAAGAGCAAACCCGAAGTCGATTCACGTCAACTGGGTAAACGGTGTTTATTTCACTCACCTGGGCTACTCGTTGCGCCGCGTCACCCAGATCGTGATCACGCCCGTCACGACGGGTTCATCGCGCTTGTCCCGAATCGTCACGGGTACCGGCAACGCGAATCCGGAATCGCCGAACTCGGGAATTTCCGGCAGTTCGGCGACGGCGCGCAGGCCGCTGCCCGCCTTCGCGACGTAGTCGACGGTCATCCCCTTCGGCAGCCACCGGTGCGTCGGCGGCACGGTCGCCTCGGCGAGCATGCCCATCGCGATCTCCGCGAGGTTGCACGCCGCGATCGCGTGGAAGGTGCCGATGTGGTTGTGCACACCCCACCACTTCGGCGCGGTGACCTCGCACCGGCCCGGCCGGATCTCCCGCACGTGCGGCAGCACGGTGCCGAAGTACGGCACACGCAGGCACATCGCGGCGGAGAACAGCCCGCGACCACCCGGCACCCGCGAGAGCCGCTCCCACAGGCCGAACGTCGAGTTCGCCATACACACCCTCCCTACTCGCGAGTAGCAAAGCAGACGGCAGGGTATGTTCGCAAACGTGGACCACCTGCTCTACCTACTCCGGCACGGCCAGACCGAATGGTCGGTCAACGGGCGGCACACCGGCCGCACCGACATCCCGCTGACCGCCGAGGGCGAGGACGAAGCCCGCGCCGCGGGCGAAACACTGGCGAAGCTCCGCCACGGCCCCGCGCTCGTGCTGACCAGCCCCCGCGCGCGTGCGGTGAAGACGGCGGCGCTGGCCGGGCTCGACGTGCACGAGACCACCGAACAGCTCGCCGAATGGGACTACGGCGACTACGAGGGCATCACCACCGACCGGATCCGCGAGACCGTGCCCGGCTGGACGGTGTGGACGCACCCGATCCCCGGCGGCGAGAGCGCGCCGGAGGTGGCGGCGCGCGCGGACGACGTACTGGCCAAGGCCCGCGAAACGCTGTCGGACTCCGACGTCGTGCTCGTCGGGCACGGCCACTTCAGCAGGGTCCTGATCGCGCGCTGGCTCGGCCTTCCCGCCACCGCGGGAGTCCACTTCGGACTCTCATCCGCCGGGGTGAGCGTGCTCGGCGACGAGCGCGGCGAACCGCGGATCGAACACCTCAACATCCCGCCGCTCTAGGAGACTTCGATGCCAGCAACGATCCGCCGCGTCCGGGAGTCCGATGTGGACACCGTGGTGGGCATGGTGCACGGCCTCGCCGAGTTCGAGAAGGCGCCGCAGGACTGCCACCTCACCGCGGCGCAGCTTCGCGCGGCGCTGTTCGGCGAATCGCCCGCGCTGTTCGGGCACATCGCCGAAGACCGCGGCGAGATCGTCGGGTTCACGCTGTGGTTCCTGAACTTCTCCACCTGGAACGGCGTGCACGGCATCTACCTCGAAGACCTCTACGTCAACCCGGAGGCACGGGGCTCTGGCGCGGGCAAGGCGCTGATGACCGAACTCGCGAGGCTGTGCGTCGAGCGCGGGTACTCGCGGCTGGAATGGTCGGTGCTCGACTGGAACCCCGCGGTGCGGTTCTACCGCGCGCTCGGCGCGGTGCCGATGGACGAGTGGAGCGTGTACCGCCTCGACGGCGAACCGCTGCGCGCGCTCGCCGGAACGGCCTAGTCGTCCGATTCGCGCCGCTCCGCGCGCCCCTCGATGCCGCCGCGGCGCGCGGCCTCCTCTTCGGACTCGCCATCCTGCTGCCCGAGCGCCCACGCGCGCGAGGGCTGGCGGAAGAGCAGGTACACCACGAGCAGTCCGACCAGGACGACCGGGACTCCGGGCCCCGGCAGGCTCGACGGACCGGTCAGGTAGACGCCGATGCCCGCGGTGATCAGCGCCACCACCACCCCGGGTGAACGCGCCCACAGCTTTCCGAACGCCAAGCCGATACCCACCGCGACGACGGCGATCCCGAGTAGCCCGTAGAACCCCGCTTCGGCGTACACATTGTTACCGGGCGCGCTCGACTGACCGCTTTGCGCCAGCACCATGACGCCGAGTACCAGCACCGCCACCCCTGGCAACAGCGTGATCGCCCCGGCGAGCCGGACTTCGCGCGGCGCGGGAGAAATCTTGTCTGCGATCGGCACGGCTTGTGGCCTTCCACCTGCGGTTGCGTCGCACGGATGACCGTGCGTGAACGCAGCCGAGCCTATGCCACCCGGACGGCCGTTTTCCTCCGGCGTCCACGCGACCAAGATCTGAAGCAGTCGTCGATGAGCGGGCGGTCGGCCCGGGTGCACTTGTCACGGCGAACGGTGACGCGGGCGAAGGGTCCGCGCGTCGGACACGAGACGGAGGACCGCCCCGGCACAGCCTTCGACTGGTACGTCTTGGGAGTCGGGCACGTCCACGGGGCACACACCCCGCGGACCGGTACCGTGACGAGCTTCGCAGTACCGGGCCCGAGGTCGAGTCTTCACCTACCCTGCGGTAGTGCGCGCAGTCCTCGTCGTGAACCCGCAGGCGACCTCGACCACCCCCGGTGGCCGGGACGTGCTGGCGCATGCGCTCGCCAGCCAGGTGAAGCTCGAAGTCGTCGAAACCGGGTACCGGGGCCACGCGCTGGCCGTCGCGAAGGCGAGCGTCCGCGACGGGATCGACCTCGTGGTGGCGCACGGCGGCGACGGCACGGTCAACGAGGTCGTCAACGGCCTGCTCGCGGACTCCCCGCCGGTCGGCAGCATGCTCGGCGTGGTGCCCGGCGGCTCCGCGAACGTGTTCGCCCGCGCACTCGACATCCCGCGCGACCCCGTCGAAGCCACCCACCAGCTGCTCAACGCGATCGAGACGGGCCGGAGCAGGCGCGTCGGGCTCGGCCGCGCCGACCGGCACTGGTTCACCTTCAACGCCGGGCTCGGCTGGGACGCCGACGTCGTCGCCGGTGTCGCGAAGCGGCGCGGCAAGCAGACCAGTCCCTCCCTCTACCTGCGCGCCGCGGTCGCGTGCCACGTCCGCCCGCCACTGGGCAGGCCGACGATGACCGTGCGGCTGCCCGGCGAGGATCCGGTCGAGGTGCGTACCGCGTTCGTGTCCAACACCGACCCGTGGAGCTACCTCGGCGCGCGGCCGGTGCACCTGAACAACGGCTGTTCCTTCGACGCCGGGCTCGGATTGTTCGCGCTCAAGGGCCTGGGACTACCCACCGTGTTCAGGCATGTACGCCAAGCGCTCACGACGAGCGGCAACCAGCGCGGCAGGCGTCTCCTGCGTCACGACGACGTGGCAACTTTCTGCATAGAGGCTTCTGAACCGGTAAACTTCCAGGTGGACGGAGACCTGGTCGGCCAGCGGACCAGGGTGGAGTTCACCAGTGCGCCGGGCGCACTGTCGGTGATGTGCTGAACACCCCGGCAGAGCCCGCCTCGACTGACCACTAGCGGCAAAGACCGACCTGCCGCTCGTCGACTGAGAACATCCACTCACCGCATCGCCCTTCCTTCGCGAAGGTCGTTTCGGACAGAAACCGCAGGTCAGACGGGTCGCTCGGCCGGGTGAGCTGACTCACCGATCTTCGGAAAACCCTTGTCGAAAGCGGTGCTTCGTGAAAGCATTCACAAGCACCCCAAAAAAACGACCGCCATGACGACTGTGGCGCAGAGCTCTGCGCCCCCAAGAAGGAGCTCACAGAAATGGACTGGCGCCACGACGCGGCCTGCCGAGACGAGGACCCCGAGCTGTTCTTCCCCGTGGGAACCAGCGGTCCCGCTCTGCTCCAGGTCTCCGAGGCGAAGGCCGTGTGCCACCGCTGCACCGTCGCATCCGACTGTCTCGCCTGGGCCTTGGCCAGTGGACAGGATGCCGGCGTGTGGGGCGGCATGAGCGAGGACGAGCGACGCGCCCTCAAGCGCCGCCGCACTCACATCGGCACCCGCAGCAACGCCTGATCGAGAACCACCACTCCCGCAGGATCGATTTCGCCCGCTTACCGCGCGCCCGCGTTACGTGAGGTGACATCGGCCCTGTCTGAGCGTAACAACCAAGGTGACTGTGACCTGCACCGGGTCCGACTACCTCCCGGGCCACCCGCGAACACGGGCCCGGTAACAGGGACTTCACAAGTCCTCCCGCAGTTAGGGCGGCCCCTCCCAGAGGGGCCGCCCTAAAAAATGGGGTTTTGTTGTTGAGCGGGCTAAACGTCGTCGGCCGCGAGTGGGACGGCATCGGATTCCCCTAGGGCCCACCGCGGGAGCAGGGCAGGCACCGTCCGGGTTGGACGGAAGTGTCCATTGAGGACAGCGGTCTCAGAGGCGGCGGCTCAGGGGGATTCGCAAGGCGGCTTCGGTGCCGCCGGTGCGACCCCGCAGCGAAAGCGACCCCCGCAATTCCGATTCGACGAGCGTGCGCGCGATCTGCAAGCCGAGGCCGTCGGTGCGTTCCAGCGAGAACCCGGACGGCAGCCCGCGGCCGTCGTCGCGGATGAGCACGTCCAGCCACCGCGCCGACCGTTCGACCTTGACCTCCACCTCGCCGGAGCGCCCCTGCGGGAACGCGTGCTCCACGGCGTTCTGCACCAGCTCCGCGAGCACCATCACCAGCGGCGTGGCGATCTCGGCGACGACGATCCCGAACGAGCCGGTGCGCGAGAACGTCACGTGCGACTCGGCCGTGGCGACCTCGCCGACCATCGGCAGCACGTTGTCGAGCAGCTTGTCCAGGTCCACCCGCTCGTCGACGGACACCGACAGCGCCTCGTGCACCATCGCGATCGACGACACCCGCCGCACCGACTCCCCCAGCGCCAGGCGCGCTTCGTCGCTCGAGGTGCGGCGCGACTGCAACCGCAGGAGCGCGGCCACGGTCTGCAGGTTGTTCTTCACCCGGTGGTGGATCTCCCGGATGGTCGCGTCCTTCGACAGCAGCGCGCGATCGCGGCGCTTGACCTCGGTGACGTCGCGGACCAGCACCAGCGCACCGGCCGCCTGCCCGGCCGGCCGCAGCGGGAGCGCGCGGAACAGCACGACGGCCCCGCGGCGCGAGTCGGCCTCCGCGCGGCTCCCAGGCTTCCCGTCGAGCGCGTTCAGGATCCGGTGGGACACCTCGGTCGCGTCGAACGGGTCGCGGATGAGAGAACGCGTGAGCGGCGCGAGCCGCGCGCCGACGAGATCGGATTCGTGCCCCATCCGGTGGTAGGCGGACAGCCCGTTGGGGCTCGCGAACACCACCGCGCCCGACGGGTCGAGGCGGATCAGGCCGTCGCCGACGCGGGGGCTGGTGTGCGCGTCGCTCTGCGAGTCCTTGCTCGGGAACGTGCCGTCCACGATCATCTGGCACAGGTCGCCCGCGCTGCCGAGGTAGGCGATCTCCAGCGGGCTCGGGACCCGCGGCGCGGCGAGGTTCGTCTCCCTGCTCAGCACGCCGATCACGCTGCCGTGGAAGCTCACCGGGATCGCTTCGCGCCGCATCGGCAGGTCGCGGTACCAGTGCGGGTCCTCCTCGCGGCAGATCCGGACCTCGCGCATCGCCTTCGCGAGCTGCGGGTGCTCGTCCACGGTGAAGCGCGTGCCGACGACGTCCTCCGGATGGGCCGTCGGCGCCGTCGTCGGCCGTGCCTGCGCGACGCACACGAAGTCACCCCCGTCGGGGTACACCTCGTGGGCCACCGGGACCCACAGCAGGAAGTCCGCGAAGGACAGGTCGGCGAGGAGCTGCCATTCGGCGACCACCGTCTGCAGGTGGTCGGCCGCCTCGCCCGACAGCCCGGTGTTCTCGGCCAGCAGGTCGGACAGTGTGGACACGGATCTCCTCTGCGCTCACTCCAGTACCGCGAGCAGGTCGCCTTCCTGCACGACGTCGCCCTCGTGCACCGCGAGCCTGGTCAGCTTGCCCGAGCCCTCGGTGAGCACGGGGATCTCCATCTTCATGGATTCGAGGATCACCACCGGGTCGCCGTCACCGAGTGTCACCCCTTCGGCGGCAACGACCTTCATCACATTGGCGACGATCTCGGCCCTGATCTCCTCGGCCATCGGTGGTGTCCTCCCGCGAACGCAGTGGTGGGCGCGCCCGGCGGATCCGCCCGGTCCCGAACGCGCCTTTCATCCAAGCAGAGCGAGCTGCCTTCGGCCCAGCCCGGGAACCCCCTGTTCGGGGGCCATGTCAAACTAGGGGTTCGGAGCTCGGGCGTGCCCCGAGGCGGAGAACCCATCGGCCCATCGAAGCACTGAGGAGCAGGCATGTCGAAGCGCGCCCGCAAGCGTCGTGACCGCAAGAAGAACGGCGCGAACCACGGCAAGAAGCCCAACGCCTGAGCAAGGCGGACGCGAAAGGCCCCGAGACCAGCACGGTCCGGGGCCTTTACGCTGTCCGGTGCGCTATTCGGTGCGCTGCTCGGTGCGCTGCTCGATGGAGACCTCGGTGCGTTCGATGGTGATCCCGCCCCGCTCCTCGACGGTCTTCCTGATCGACGCGCGCAGGCGGCTCTTCAGGTCGTCCGGCGCGTGGTCACCGCCGCACTTGCGGGCCAGCAGCTGCTTGAGCTGCTCGTCGATGCCGTACTGCTCCAGGCACGGCGGGCAGTCCTCGATGTGCTTGCGCAGCTGCGCCTCGTGGTCGGGACCGCACTCCCGGTCGAGCAGCAGGTAGATCTCGGCGAGCGCTTCGTCGCAGCTGACCTTGCCGCTGTCCCCGCATTCGTTGCTCATCGCCCCGCCACCTCCTGCTTGGCCGCCCTGATGAACCCGCGCTCGCGCGCGACATCGGCCAGCAGGTCGCGCAGCTGGGCGCGGCCGCGGTGCAGGCGGGACATCACGGTCCCGATCGGGGTGTCCATGATCTCCGCGATCTCCTTGTAGGCGAAGCCCTCCACGTCGGCGAGGTACACCGCGAGCCGGAAGTCCTCCGGCAGCCGCTGCAGGGCCTGCTTGACGTCGGCGTCCGGCAGCTTGTCCATCGCCTCGACCTCGGCCGAGCGCAGCCCGCTCGACGTGTGGTTCTCCGCCTTGGCGATCTGCCAGTCGGTGATCTCCTCGGTCGGCTGCTGCACCGGCTGGCGCTGGCGCTTCCGGTAGCCGTTGATGTAGGTGTTGGTGAGGATGCGGTACATCCACGCCTTGAGGTTGGTGCCCTCCTTGAAGGAGGCGAACGCCGAATAGGCCTTCAGGTAGGTCTCCTGGACCAGGTCCTCGGCGTCGGCCGGGTTGCGGGTCATCCGCATGGCCGCCGAGTAGAGCTGGTCGAGCAGTGGCATGGCGTCGCGCTCGAAGCGTTCGGTCCGCGCCTGCTCGGAGCCCGATTCGGGCACCGCCGGGTTCTGCGTGCTCGGCAAACCGTTCCCTTCCCCGTCCTCGTCGATGCGCGGCTGCGCATATGACTGCGTCGAGGATACGCGGGAGGGTGCGCGCCGGCCCGCCGCGGCGGCTCGCGCCTGGCGCTGGGGATGGATTGCGGGGGTGGCTAGCGTCGTCTGCACACCGGTGTCAACCAGGCCGCCGCCGCCGGCATTCCCCGCCGGATTCGTACACTCCCTCACATGGCTGGAAAGGGCACCCCGGCGACCGCGCAGCTCACCAGGCAGAAGGTGCCGCACACGCTGCACGCCTACGACCACGACCCGCGCACCGAGTCCTTCGGCAGCGAAGCCGTCGACGCGCTCGGGCTCGACCCGGCTCGCGTCTTCAAGACCCTCGTCGCCGAGGTCGACGGCGCGCTGACCGTCGGCGTGGTCCCGGTCACCGGCCAGCTCGACCTGAAGGCGCTTGCCGCCGCCGTCGGCAAGAAGAAGGCGAAGATGGCCGACGCCGCCGCGGCCCAGCGCGCCACCGGTTACGTCCTCGGCGGCATCTCGCCACTCGGCCACCGCTCGAAACTGCCCGTCGTGATCGACTCGTCGGCCGAACAGTTCGACACCGTCTACTGCTCAGCAGGCCGCCGAGGCCTGGAAGTCGAACTAGCACCCGCGGACCTGATCAAGCTGACCAACGGAACCGTCTCCCCCCTCGCACGCTGACCGCGAGCCACGACATTTAGCCCGCGAACTGCACCCAGCGACCCACACCCCACCTTCGCCCACCTACGAAGAACCCCCTCGCCCGCCTACCCTCCGAGTGCCGCGAGGCCCGCGCCGAAGGCGCGGTCACTCCCAACCCAGCCACCCACCGGCGAGCCGACGCGCCCCGCGCGGCGGGGAGCGTCTCGGTCGGTCGCAGGGCCCCCTGGGCCCTCTGAATTTGCGATGGCAGGGCGCCACCGCACCCAACTGCCACACACGCTGGAAGCCACGCCCTGGCAGCGCAAATTCTGACGACCGATAAAAAACACAGACCGATCAAATTAGAGGCCGCAGCACGCGTTCCAGCCATTCGGAGGCGGCGCGGGCTACGCCGTCCAGGTCGGCGTCCAGTGCGTGGGTGCCGGTCAGCATCACCAGTTCGTGGTGCGGGCCCGCCTCGGGCCTGCCGAACGCGTCCGACTCGCCCTGGATGACCAGCACCGGCACCTCGACGGCGTCCAGCTCCTGCTGCCGGGACTTCTCCGGCTTACCGGGCGGGTGCTCGGGGAACGCCAGGCACAGCACCGCGACGGCCTGCCCTGCCGAGGCCGTGCGGCACGCGACCCTCGCTCCGGACGACCGGCCGCCGAAGACGGTCGGCAGGCCGTCGAACCGGTCCGCGAGTTCCTCGGCCACGGCCAGCCAAGCCGTATCGAGCTGGTTCGCGGGCGCGGGCGCGCGCCGCCCCGCGACCCGGTAGGGCTGCTCGACCAGCGCCACGTGCACGTCGACGGCCTGCGCCGCGCGGGTGACGGCCACCAGGTCCTTCGCGCCGACGCCGCCGCCCGCACCGTGCCCGAGCATCAGCACCGCGCGGCCTTCCCCGGCGCAGTGCAGCTCCGCGCGGGCGAGCCCGTGCGGGGTGTCGACCTCGACGCGGGTCATGACGCCGGCAGGTCGAACAGTGCCCCGTCGTCCAGTTGCTTCGCCGCGGGGTCGACCCGCTCGATCAGCTGCTCCCCGTTGTTGCGGACACTGTTGACCTGCGAGGACACTGGCCGCAGCTCGATGCCGTCGACCAGGTCGAGCGACGGCGCGAGCAGGTCGCCGACCTCGTCGGCGTCCGGGTCGAGCCAGGACTGCCAGGTGCTCTTCGGCATCATCAGCGGCATCCGGTGGTGCACCTCGGTGAGCTTGCCGACGGCGTCGGTGGTGAGCACCGAGAACGTGAGGAGCGGCGGCGCGCCCTCCTCGGCCTTGGGGTCGCGCCAGCTCTCCCAGATCCCGGCGAACGCCAGCGAATCGTCGCCGGGGCCGGTCATGTAGAAGGGCTGCTTCCGCTTGCCGTCCCGGCGCCATTCGAACCAGCCGTCGGCAGGGACCAGGCACCGGCGCTTCGCGAGCGCCTTGCGGAACGCGGGCTTCTCGGTGGCGGTTTCCGCACGGGTGTTGATCATCTTGTTGCCCACCGCGGGATCCTTGGCCCAGAACGGCACCAGGCCCCAGCGCATCATCCGGAGGCTGCGCACCGCGGGCTCCCCGGCGAGCACCTTGCCGTCCTCGTCACGCGGATGCCGCTGCACCACGGTGACGACGTTCTTCGTTGGCGCCACGTTGTAGTCGGCGCCGCGCGCCCTGTCCTCCGTGGCATCGATCGCGTCGAACTCCCCGGTCAGCTTGGCCGGGTCCTTCGTGGCGGCATAGCGCCCGCACATCGCCCAACCCCTTTCCTGCGAGTGGGCACCCATCGTGACACGGCTGCCGCACACGCGGCGACCGGTATGGGGGATCATCGACGCTGGCAGAACGCGAGCGGGGAAGGGTGTGGCGGGTGGCCGGCAGGGACTGGCGCAAGCTGGACGAGTCCGACGTCCACGTGCGCCCTGGCCGCGGCACCAGGCCACGCAGCAAACGGCGTCCGGAGCACGCCGACGCCGCGTCCGCGCTGGTCGTCGGGGTGGACAGGGGCCGGTGGACGTGCGCGCTCGACCGCGACCCGGCGCGCGTGGTCACCGCGATGCGGGCGCGCGAGCTCGGCCGGACCCCGATCGTGGTCGGGGACACCGTCGGCATCGTCGGCGATACCAGCGGCAGGCCGGACACGCTCGCCAGGATCGTGCGCGTGGACGAGCGGACCAGCGTGCTGCGCCGGACCGCGGACGACACCGACCCGTACGAGCGGATCGTCGTCGCCAACGCGGCGCAGCTCCTGATCGTCACCGCGCTCGCCGACCCGCCGCCGCGCACCGGGTTCATCGACCGGTGCCTCGTCGCGTGTTTCGCGGGCGGGCTGCGACCCGTGCTGTGCCTGACAAAAGCCGATCTCGCGAGCCCCGACGAGCTGCTCGCGAGCTACGCCGAGCTGGACGTGCCCGCGATCGTCACCCGGCACGACCAGCCCGACGTCGACGCGGTCACCGAACGCCTGACGGGCCACGTTTCGGCGCTCGTCGGCCATTCCGGTGTCGGCAAGTCGACTTTGGTGAACCGGCTGGTCCCGGACGCCGATCTGGCGACGGGGGTGGTCAGCGCGGTCGGCAAGGGCAGGCACACGTCGGTCGCGGCCGTCGCGCTGCCGCTGCCGACCGGCGGCTGGGTGGTCGACACCCCCGGCGTCCGCTCGTTCGGCCTCGCGCACGTGACGGCCGACGACATCGTGCTGTCCTTCGAGGAATTCGCCGAAGTGGCCGAGGAGTGCCCGTCGGGATGCGGTCACCTCGGCCCGCCGGAGGACCCCGGCTGCCTGCTCGACACCGTGGTCGCCGGCGGCACCGCGAGCGCGGGCAGGCTCGAGTCGCTGCGCAGGCTGCTCGCGTCGCGTTCCGGGCACGCCGAGTAGCGGGCGGGCGAAGTGCGAGGTCGGTCTCAACCGGCCCTCGTTGCCCGAATTGATGGGTGCGAACGCGCGTGCGACGCTAGTCTTTGCCCGACTTCGCCTCGGCCACGGCGCCGACGCGGGGTACTGGTGCGGGGGAAGTCGAACTCAAGACAGGAAGTAGGGCATTTCGATGCGGAAAACAGCACTCGCGGCCGGCGGTTTCGCGCTGGTCATCGCGCTGAGCGCATGTGGTGGCAAGGAGGGGGGCCAGGCCAGCACGCCGGCGGCGGGTGGTGACGCCGCCGCGCTGTTCGGCAACGCCCAGGAACTGGTGCAGGCCGCTTCCGCCAAGACGAGCCAGCAGAAGACGTCGAAGTTCTCCATGGAAGCCAACACCATGGGTCAGCAGATGACCATGAAGGGCGAGGGGCGCTACGACGGCGACAACACCGCCATGTCGATGACGATGAACGGTCCCACCGGTGAGATGGAGATGCGTTTCGTCGACAAGGCGATGTACATCAAGCTGCCCAAGGGCGACGCCGCGAGTTCGGCGATGTCCGGCGGCAAGCCGTGGATGAAGATCGGGCAGGGCGGCGACGACCCCATCTCCAAGATGATGGGCGGCAGCTTCGACCAGATGGCGAAGCAGAGCGACCCGTCCAAGACCTTCGAGCAGGTGCAGAAGGCCGGCACCATCACCAAGAGCGAGAAGACCCAGCTCGACGGCCAGGAGGCCACGCACTACTCGATCGCGGTGGACATGGCGAAGGCCGCCGCCGAATCGTCGGCGACCGGCTTGCCCAAGGAGCTCGCGGGCAAGATGAAGGGCACCATGCCGATGGAGCTGTGGCTGAACAGCGACCAGCTGCCCATGCAGGTCACCATGGACATGACCGAGGTCATGAAGTCGATGGGCGTGCCCGGTGCCGAGAACGCGGGTGGCAAGACGACCATGAAGTACACCGACTGGGGTTCCCCGGTGAACGTCGAGGCCCCGCCCGCGGACCAGGTCGGCGAGTTCAAGATGCCCGAGATGCCGAAGGTGCCGCAGCCGACGCGCTGAGTGATCTTCCGAGGACGCCCCGCCGATTCCGGCGGGGCGTCTTCTGCTTTCCAGGGCCCTTTCCGGGCAGGGCCGCGCCGAAACCCAACCGTGACCGGCCGGTGTGCAACGTTTGCCCGCCATGCGGCGTATGTACCTCAGCGGAGCCTCGTTGGAAGGTCTCGCACTCCCGCGCATCGGCGCGAGAAGGGGGAATCGGATGCGTAAGACGATCCTGGCGGCAGGGGGTGCCGCGCTGATCGCGGTGCTGAGCGCCTGCGGGCAGGCACCGGCGCCCGCGCCCGGCCCGGCACCCGCACCGGCGGAGAAGCAGGCCGAAGGGTTGTTCACCGACGCCAGGGCGCTGGTGCAGGCCTCATCGGCCAAGGCAGGCCAGGCCGCGTCGGCGAAGTTCACCATGGACATGACCGCCGCGGGCCAGAAGATGACCGGCTCCGGCGCGATGAAGTTCGCCAACGGCCAGAACGCCGGCAGCATGACCATGTCGGTGCTCGGCCAGACCATGGAAGTGCGCATCGTCGACAACAGCACGACCTACCTGAAGCTTCCCCCGGAGGCGCTCAAGAAGCTCAACACGAAGAAGCCGTGGGTGAAGGCCGACGAGGCCACCATGAAGACCATGCTCGGCGACGGCAGCCAGACCGACCAGAGCGACCCGCGCAAGACCCTCGAGGTCATCCAGGAATCGGGCACCATCACCAAGGGCGTGCCGGAGAAGCTCGACGGCCAGGACACCTTCCACTACTCGGTCCAGCTCGACCCGGCGAAGATGCAGAAGCAGTTCCCCGGCGGGCAGAGCGCCGCGGAGTTCGCGAAGATCAAGGACAAGATCGGCAAGATCCCGATGGAGCTGTGGCTCAACGGCGACCAGCTCCCGGTCAAGATCACGATGGATCTCGGTGAGACCGTCAAGGCAGGGGCGCTGGCCGCGGGCGCGACCCCCGAGCAGCTCAACTCGATCGACATCGGCGGGCTGATGACCACCCGGTACAGCGACTGGGGCACCGCGGACGTCGCCGTGCAGGCACCGCCCGCGGACGAGGTCGGCGAACTGCCGAAGCGCTGACGCATTTCCGGCGAGGGCCGTTTTCCCGATCGCACCGGGAAAACGGCCCTTGTTTTCGCAGCCGTGGCCGAATGCGCAAGTACGTCCTGGGGTTGGATTTCCTCGACGAGGTTCAGCGGCGGGCGTCATCACCAAAGGCGTAGCCGAAAGCTCGACGGACAGGATTCCTTCCACTGCTGGATCGACCTCGACCCCGCGAAAATGGGCATGGAGCTCGACGGGCTTCCCACCGCGAAACTCGGCAAGGCACCGATGGAACTGTGGCTGCGCGGCGACCAGCTCCCGGCCAAGGTCGTCATGGACATGAGCGGGCTGGGCAGGGCGGGCGCCATCGCGGACGGCGCCACGCCCGAGGAACTCGCGGGGCTCGACCTCGGCGGGGTCGCGACCACGCGGTTCACCGGCTGGGGCACCACCGATGTCGAAGTGCGGGCACCCCCTGCGAACGAGGTCCAGGAGATGCCCCGGCGCTGAGGGTGCTTCACCGCATGTGCGGGTAGCCGATCTCCGTTGGCGCGTCGAAGGTTTCCTTGATCGACCGCGGGCTCACCCACCGCTGCAGGTTGAACATCGACCCCGCCTTGTCGTTCGTGCCCGAAGCCCGCGAGCCGCCGAACGGCTGCTGCCCGACGATCGACCCGGTCGGCTTGTCGTTGACGTAGAAGTTCCCCGCCGTGTACCGCAGCGCGCGGTGCGCCTGCTGCACCGCGGTCCGGTCGTCGGCGAACACCGCACCCGTCAGCGCGTAGGGCGAAGACTCGTCGACGATCTTCAGTATCCGCTCGTAGTCGGCGTCCTCGTACACGTGCACGGCGAGGATCGGGCCGAAGTACTCGGTGCCGAACACCTCGTGCGCGGGATCGTCCGACACCAGCACGGTCGGTTCGACGAAGTAGCCGATCGAGTCGTCGCACTGCCCGCCCGCCAGCACTTCCAGCGCCGGGTCACCGTCCACACTGGACAGCAGTCGCTGGTGCTTCGCGAAGGCGCGCGCGTCGATCACCGCACCGCCGAACAGCGAGAGGTCCGAGACGTCGCCGTACTTCACGGACCTGGTGAGGTCGGCGAGCTGCTCGCGGACACCACCGTCCCAAAGGGACCGCGGCACATACGCGCGCGAGGCCGCCGAACACTTCTGGCCCTGGTACTCGAAGGCGCCGCGGACGAGCGCGGGCGCGAGCTTGTCGGCGCGCGCGGACGGGTGGGCGACCACGAAGTCCTTCCCGCCGGTCTCCCCGACGATCCTGGGATAGGCGCGGTAGGCGTCGAGGTTGTCCGCGATCCGGCGCCACAGCAGCTTGAACGTCGCGGTGGAACCGGTGAAGTGCAGCCCGGCGAACCCGGGATCGGCGAGCGCGACGTCGCTGACGGCGTGCCCGTCGCCGGTGACCAGGTTGATCACGCCGGGCGGCAGGCCCGCTTCTTCGAACGCCCGCATCGTGTAGTGCGCGGCGAGCTGCTGCGTCGGCGTCGGCTTCCACACCACGGTGTTGCCGAGCAACGCGGGCGCCGACGGCAGGTTTCCCGCGATCGCGGTGAAGTTGAACGGGGTGATCGCCACGACGAACCCGTCGAGCGGGCGGTACTCCATCCGGTTCCAGGTGCCCGGCACCGAGTTCGGCTGCTCGGCGAGGATGCGGCGCGCGTAGTGCGCGTTGAAGCGCAGGAAGTCGATCAGCTCGCAGGCGGCGTCGATCTCGGCCTGCTGCACCGATTTCGACTGCCCCAGCATGGTCGCCGCGTTCAGGGTGTCGCGGTAGGGGCCCGCGATCAGGTCGGCGGCGCGCAGGAAGACCGCCGCACGCTCGTCGAACGGCAGCTCGCTCCACTCCGGCGCCGCGCGTTTCGCCGCGCCGACGGCCTTCCCGACGTCCTCGCGAGTCGCGTGCGCCGACACCCCGATCGTGTTCGCGTGGGCGTGCGGCATGACCACGGAGAACCGGTCGCCGCCGCCGAGCGCGCGTTTGCCGTCGATGACCTGGGTCAGCTCCGGCTGCTCGGCGGCCAGCTCCGCGATCCGCTTCTTCAGCGATTCTCGCTGGTCAGAACCAGGCGCGTAGGTGCGCACCGGTTCGTTCACCGGGCTGGGAACAGAAGTCACGGCATCCATCCGCCCATCGTGGCACGAGCGCGGGATCGCCGCCGAACCGTGACATTCGTACCGGAAACGCGATGTGCGCTTTTCGGTATTAACCAGGCGGAGAACCGCGATTCACGCCGTTCTCGTGCACAGTGAGGAATCAGATGCGCAAGACAGCCCTGCTCGTCGGCGGCTTCGCCGTGACCCTGACGCTCGGCGCCTGCGGCACCTCCGCCGCGCCCGGCCCAGCGGCCCCGGACGCCGGTCAGCAGAAGGCGTTCGCCGACGCCAAAAGCCTCGGCGAAGCCAGCTCCGCCGCCGTCGCCAAGGGGCAGTCGGTCAAGTTCGCCTTCGAGGTGACCGGCGACGCCGAGAACGCGGGCAAGGGCCACGGCGAGAGCCGCACGGCCGGTACCGGTCCCGCGACGTCGGTGGTCATGGAAGGGGCCGAGGGCGCGGCCGAGTTCCGCCTCGTCGACCAGGCGATCTACATGAAGGTCCAGGAAAAGGACCGGACGCCCGAGATGAACAAGCCGTGGGTCAAGTTCGCGCTGAACGACGCGTCCAATCCGCTCGCCGCGCTGTTCGCCCCGGTGTTCAAGCAGCTCGCCGACAGCAGCGACCCGGTGAAGATCATCGAGCGGCTGCGCGACGCCGGTACCGTGACGAGCAGCGAGCAGGCCCAGCTCGACGGCGCCGCGACCACGCACTACAAGCTCGACCTCGACGGCGCCAAGGTCATCGACAAGCAGGTCGCGTCCATGCCCGAACAGCTTCGCGCCGCCTACACCGACGAAGCGAAGAAGCGGATCCAGGCGCTCAACCTGAAGCTGCCGATGGAGCTGTGGGTGGACGGCGAGCAGCGGCCGGTCAAGCTCTTCATGGACACCGGTGACGCGCTGAAGAAGGCCGCCACCCAGAACAACGCGCCCGCCGACGGCCCGAAGAACGTGATCACGGTCCGCTACACCGACTGGGGCGCCCCGGTGGACATCACCGCCCCCGCCGCCGTGGACGTGGCCGAACTCCCGAAGATCTGACCGCGCGGCGCCCTTCAGTGCAGGCGGAGTCCCCGAAGGTCACCGTGACGATGTGTGCACGTTGATTCCGGCGGGCTGGGTGGCGGACGCGTGGATCCGCTCGGGGCTTGGTCCCTGAGGGACGCCTTCGGGGAATCTGACGCCGCGATCTCGCCCCTCGCGGCGCGCGGCATGGTGCAGCCGATGCCCCGAAGGCGCCCTTCACGGCATCACATGCCCCCAAGGGCCCCTTCGGGGCGCGGGCGCGGGGCGAAGCGGGGGCGCCCCGCGAAGGCCAGATCCGCGACGTTCACGCCTCTGCAGGTTCCCATCGGGACACCAGCGCGAAAGCGAGAAAGAAGCGCGAGCCGCAAGATCCCAGCACCGGCCCCCAAGGGCACCCTCGCGGCACCTGACGCCACAATCTCGCCCCTCGCGGCGCGCGGCATGGTGCAGCCGATACCCCGAAGGCGCCCTTCACGGCATCACATGCCCCCAAGGGCCCCTTCGGGGCGCGGGCGCGGGGCGAAGCGGGGGCGCCCCGCGAAGGCCAGATCCGCGACGTTCACGCCTCTGCAGGTTCCCATCGGGACACCAGCGCGAAAGCGAGAAAGAAGCGCGAGCCGCAAGATCCCAGCACCGGCCCCCAAGGGCACCCTCGCGGCACCTGACGCCACAATCTCGCCCCTCGCGGCGCGCGGCATGGTGCAGCCGATGCCCCGAAGGCGCCCTTCACGGCATCACATGCCCCCAAGGGCCCCTTCGGGGCATGGGCGCGGGGCGAAGCGGCGGCGAGGCGGGTGCGGAGAAGGCTCGTGAGAGCGGCATCGCGGCGGTGGGTCCCTGAAGGCGCGTCCTTCAGGGCAGGGCCCTGTGCCGGGATGGCGCCCGAAGCTACAGCAGCTCCAGCATGAAGGGGATTTCCTGCGGGGCGTACCAGGCCAGTTCGTGGTCCTCGGCGTCACCGAGGGCGAATTCGGCGTCTTCGTCGCCGAGGTCGGCGGCGTCGACGACGGCAGCCGCGGCGCGGACGGCGTCTTCGGCTTCTTCGGTGTCCACGTGCACCGCGGCGATGGCGTCCAGTTCCACCGCGCCCGGCAGCCGCACCACCGCCGGGTCGAGGTCGGGCCGCGGAGTCGCCTCGTCCACGTCCGCCGACACGACCACCCGGCGCGGCGGGGCTCCTTCGCCCTCCGTGCCGAGCAGCCGCAGCGACGCACGGGCCGCGTCCATCAGCGCGACGTACTCCAGCTCCTCGGTCGAGCCGCTCGTGTACGACTCGCGCAGCGCCGGGGTCAGCGCGAAACCGGTGCCGCTGACCGGCGTGAACCGCCCGTCGGCGGTCGCCTTCTTCAGCATGTCGATCGTGGCAGGAAAGTAGACCCTCACCAGTGCGCACCCTTCAGCTCTTCGAGTGACTCCTCGATCATCCCGGCCAGTACGTCCACATCGGACAGCGCCTTGCGGTCGCCGTTCAGTCCGAAGTAGACGCCGCCGTGGTACGAGGTTACGCCGATCGCCAGTGCCTGATTGCGCACCAGCGGGATGACCGGGTACATCTCCGTCATCCTCGCCTGTCCCGCGTACAGCGGTTCCTGCGGGCCCGGCGAGTTCGTGATGACGAGGTTGAAGATGCGGTCCGAGAACGAGCCTGCCGCCCGCGCGCCCAGCGAGTGCAGGGTCGCCGGTGCGAAGCCGCCGACCCGCAGCAGCGCCCGCGCGGCCACCGAGCGGCCGGAGTCGAGGTGCTCGGCCATCGCGTGGCCGATGTGCTGCAGCCGCAGCACCGGGTTCGGCTCGCCGACCGGCAGGTCGACGAGGTAGGCGTCGACCTGGTTGCCGACCAGGCCGACACCCGAGTACTCGGCCGCGTCCGCGTCGCGCACCGCCATCGGCACCAGCGCGCGCAGGGTGGTGGCCGGGGTCAGCGCGGATCCCCTCGACAGGAGCCATTCCCGCAGCGCGCCGGTGATCGCGGCCAGCACGACGTCGTTGACCGTGCCGCCGTGGTCGGCCCGCACCTTCCGGTAGTCCGCCAGCTTGGTGCGGACCGTGGCGAACACGCGCCCGCCGGACACCGGGACGTTCAGCGGCCCCGACGGCGCCGGGCGCGCCATCGTCCGCAGCGCGGAGGCGACACCACCGAGGGTGTCGGAGAACTTCCCCGCCGTCGCCACCACGTCCGCGGCGGCCGACCGCACGTTCTCCACCAGCTCGCCGGGCCGCTGCACGGTCTCGCTGACCGCGTCGAGCATGAGCTGCGAGCGGCTCGGCTGGCGGCGCGGCGCCCACGTGTCCTCGGCCTGCTCGGTCTCCTGCGGCGCGGCGTCGAGGATGAGCTGGCCGATCTCGATGGTGCCGACACCGTCCACCACGGACTGGTGGGTCTTCGTCACCAGCGCCACGCGGTCACCGGCGAGCCCTTCGACGAAATAGGCCTCCCACAGCGGCCGCTCCGGGGCGAGCCGCCGCGACATGAGCCGCGCGACCAGGTCGAACAGCTGCTCGTCGCTGCCGGGCGCGGGCAGCGCCGACCGCCGCACGTGGTAGTTCAGGTCGAAGTCGACGTCGTCCACCCACACCGGCCGCGCGAGGTGCCCCGGCACCGCCAGCACCCGCTGCCGGTAGCGCGGCAGGAACGCGAGCCGCTGGCCCACCAGCGCGAGCAGGTCCTCGTAGTCGAAGCCGGCCCGCGGCCGGTCGAACACGGCCACCCCGCCGACGTGCATCGGCGTCGCCGAGTCCTCGAGGTACAGGAAGGACGCGTCCAGCGCGGACAAGCGGTCGGGCATGGCACGATCCTGACACAATGCGAGACTGCGTCGTGTGGGTGATGAGTCGACAGTCTCGCCGAAGGACCGCTTCCTGACCGTGTACGGCCGGAAGCCGGTGCTGGAAGCGCTCGACGACCCGGCGCTCGAAGTCGACAAGGTGATCCTCGCCGACACGGTGCGCGGGCCGAACGCGGCCGAGATCCAGCGAGCCGCGAAATCGGCGGGTGTGCGCGTCGAACGCGCGAGCGCGCACCGGGTGAAGGTCCTCGCCGGCAACGGGAAACAGGACCAGGGCGTGCTCGCCGACGTCGTCGCGCCCCGTATGCGGCCGCTGGCCACCGCGCTCGGATCCCGTGCGCCGGAACGCGTTCTCGTGCTCGACGGCATCACCACCCCGGCCAACGTCGGCATGATCCTGCGCACCGCGACCGCCGCCGGGCTCGGCGGCGTGGTCGTCCCCCGCCGCGGTGTCGCGGCGCTCGATCCCCTGGTGGTCAAGGCATCCGCGGGTGTCGCGTTCCGCGCGCCGGTGCTGCGCTGCGGCACCGCTCGCGAAGCCGCGGAGCTGCTCGTGGAAGCCGGGTACGGGCTGTACGCGCTCGGCGCGTCCGGGGACGGCTCGCTGTTCGACGTGGACCTCCCGCGCCGCGCCGCCTTCGTCCTCGGCGGCGAGACGAACGGGGTGAGCGCCGAAGTCGCCGAGCTCGTCGCGGGCTGGGTGTCGATCCCGATGCCGGGCGAGGTCGAATCCCTCAACGTGTCCGCGGCCGCGGCGGTGCTCTCGTTCGAACTCGTCCGCCGCGCCGTCACAACGCGGAGCTGAACAGGATCTCCAGCTCTCCGAGCGTTTCGGGGACCGAAGTGTGGTGCACGCCCGCCATCCCGGCACCCACCGCGCCCGCCACGTTGACCGCGGCGTCGTCGACGAACACGCACGCGTTCGCGGGCAGGCCCAGCCGTTCCGCGGTCAGGAGGAACACTTCGCGCGACGGTTTGGCGCATCCGACCTCCCCGGAGTAGACCTGCGCGTCGAAGAACGGTTCCAGCTTGCGGCGAACCGAACCGCCACCCGCCGCGTTCGACAGCAGTGCCGTCCTGATCCCCCGATCGCGCAGCTTGTCCAGCAGTGCCAGCAGTTCGCCCGACTCCGGCTCGGTCAGCACCCCGGCGAAGTCGAGCACCAGTCCCCTCGGCCCGTTCATCCCCCGATGGTGCCCTATCGCGGTGCCGCCGCGCAGCCGCCGGGAACCACCGCGATTCACCACCTCGTGGCGAGGCGGCCCGACGGCCGTCCGGCGGTTCCTCTATCCCCCGGCGGTCCTGGGGAGGGCCGGATCGAGGGGGATCGCGAACATGGACAGTGCCCAGCGCAGACCGAAGCGGCTCGTGCCGCTCACCCAGATCGAGGAGTTCCGCCCGCGGGCGCGCGCCCGGCCACGCCCGCAGCGCGCCGCGACGGAACGGAAGCTCGGCGGCGCGCAGCGGACGCTGCCCGACTTCACCACGCTGTTCTCGGCGATCCTCGAAGTGCGTGAAGGCCATCGGGCGGCCGTGCAGGTGCGGCGCTTCCTGCACCCGCGGCTGTACGTGCGCCTCACCAACCGCGGCGTCGCCGGGGGCACCCGCTATACCGTGCGGTCCGTGCGGGCCACCTCGCCGGTGCGGGGCGTCGTGGAGACCTGCGGTGTCGTGTACAGCCAGGGGCGCGCGCTGGCCGTCACCGCGCGGTTCGAACGGCAGCGCGACGGCTGGCTGTGCACCGAGTTCGCGCTCCTCACCGGGCAGCCGACGGACTGAAAAGGGGCCTCCCCGGCGGTGAAAACCGCGGAGGCCCCTTCAGCCTTTCAGCGTGCGACCCGTCAGCGGCGCGGGCCCTTCTTGCCCTTCTTCGCCTGCGCGCGGGCCGCGGCGCGCCGCTCGCGACGCGTACCGCCGCCGGAAGCGTCGTCGTCCTCGTCGTCGGCGGTGTCACCGTGCGACTCGACACCGCCGTCCTCGGACGGGCCGGAGAAGGTCATCGCGCGCGGGCCGCCGCCGTCGAGGCCCTTGCCGCGCAACGCGGACGGCACCTGCTGCTCCGGCGGGGCGGGCTGCGGCGGGGTCGGCTGCGCGTGCCTGCCGCCTTCGTCCGGCACGCCGTTGCCGGTGGCCACCGGCAGCGCGCTCGCGTCCGGCTGCGCCGACTGCTCCGGCTCCGCCTGCTCGACCTGCAGGTTGAACAGGAAGCCGACGGCCTCCTCGCGCAGCGAGTCCTGCATCGCGTTGAACATGTCGTAGCCCTCGCGCTGGTACTCGATCAGCGGGTCGCGCTGGGCCATCGCGCGCAGGCCGATGCCCTCCTTGAGGTAGTCCATCTCGTAGAGGTGCTCGCGCCACTTCCGGTCCAGCACGGACAGCAGCACACGCCGCTCGAGCTCGCGCATCGCGCCCTCGCCGACCTGGGCGTCGATCTCCGACTCGCGGCGCGCGTAGGCGCCCTGCGCGTCTTCCAGCACGACCTCGCGCAGCCGGTCGGCGTCGAGGTCGTCCTCTTCCTCGACGACCTCCTCCCAGTCCAGCGTGACCGGGTACAGCGTCTTGAGCGCCGTCCACAGCTTCTTGTGATCCCAGTCCTCGGCGTAGCCCTCGGAGGTGGCGCCGTCGACGTAGGCCGTCACGACGTCGCGCAGCATGTGCTCGACCTGGTCGTGCAGGTCCTCGCCCTCCAGCACGCGCAGCCGCTCGGCGTAGATCACCTTGCGCTGCTCGTTCATCACCTCGTCGTACTTGAGGACGTTCTTGCGGATCTCCATGTTCT
The DNA here is from genome assembly GCF_039529815.1 of Amycolatopsis minnesotensis. Lineage (NCBI taxonomy): Bacteria > Bacillati > Actinomycetota > Actinomycetes > Pseudonocardiales > Pseudonocardiaceae > Amycolatopsis > Amycolatopsis minnesotensis. The sequence goes on from NZ_BAAANN010000013.1 coordinate 235,544, forward strand.
GCTGCTCGACCTGCGTCTGCGCGCTCTTGATCGCCTTGGAGACCAGCTTCGCCTCGATCGGCGTGTCGTCGGGGAGGCGCATCGTGGTCATCACGCGCTCGACCATCGCCGCGTTGAACCGGCGCATGAGCTCGTCGCCGAGCGAGAGGTAGAACCGGGACTCGCCGGGGTCGCCCTGGCGGCCGGAGCGGCCGCGGAGCTGGTTGTCGATCCGGCGCGACTCGTGGCGCTCGGTGCCCAGCACGTACAGCCCGCCCGCCTCGCGGACCTCTTCGGCCTCGGACTTCACCGCGGTCTTGACCTCTTCGAGCACCTTCGGCCACGCGGCCTCGTACTCCTCCGAGTTCTCCACCGGGTCGAGGCCGCGGTCGCGCAGTTCCTCGTCGGCGATGATGTCCGGGTTGCCGCCGAGCACGACGTCGGTGCCTCGACCGGCCATGTTCGTCGCCACCGTGACCGCGCCCTTGCGCCCCGCGCGCGCCACGATCAGCGCCTCGCGGTCGTGGTGCTTCGCGTTCAGGACCTCGTGCGGCACGTTCAGCTTGAGCAGCAGCTTCGACAGGTGCTCGGACTTCTCGACGCTCGTGGTGCCGACCAGCACCGGCTGGCCCTTCTCGTGCCGCTCCGCGATGTCCTCGGCCACGGCCTCGAACTTGGCCTGCTCGGTCTTGTAGATCAGGTCGGCCTGGTCGCGCCGGACCATCGGGCGGTTCGTCGGGATCGGCACCACACCCAGCTTGTAGGTCTGGTGGAACTCGGCGGCCTCGGTTTCGGCGGTACCGGTCATCCCGGACAGCTTGTCGTAGAGCCGGAAGTAGTTCTGCAGCGTGATCGTGGCGAGCGTCTGGTTCTCCGCCTTGATCTCGACGCCTTCCTTGGCCTCGATCGCCTGGTGCATACCCTCGTTGTAGCGGCGGCCGTGCAGGATGCGGCCGGTGAACTCGTCGACGATCAGCACCTCGCCGCCGCGGACGATGTAGTCCTTGTCCTTCTTGTAGAGCTCCTTGGCCTTGAGCGCGTTCTGCAGGTAGCCCACCAGCGGCGTGTTCGCGGCCTCGTAGAGGTTCTCGATGCCGAGCTGGTCCTCGATGAACGCGACGCCCTTCTCGCTGACACCGACGGTGCGCTTGCGGATGTCGACCTCGTAGTGGATGTCGGGCTTCATCAGCGGCGACATCCTGGCGAACTCGACGTACCAGCGCGACGAGTTGTCCGCGGGGCCCGAAATGATCAGCGGTGTCCGCGCCTCGTCGATCAGGATCGAGTCGACCTCGTCGACCACCGCGAAGAAGTGCCCGCGCTGCACGCAGTCGTCGAGGCTCCAGGCCATGTTGTCGCGCAGGTAGTCGAAGCCGAACTCGTTGTTCGTGCCGTAGGTGATGTCCGCGTGGTAGGCGGCCCTGCGCTGCTCCGGCGACAGCTCGGAGAGGATGACGCCGACCTCGAGGCCGAGGAAGCGGTGGATCCGGCCCATCCACTCCGCGTCGCGCTTGGCGAGGTAGTCGTTGACCGTGACCACGTGCACGCCTTCGCCCGCGATCGCGTTCAGGTAGGCGGGCAGCACGCAGGTCAGGGTCTTGCCCTCACCGGTCTTCATCTCGGCGACCTGGCCGAGGTGCAGCGCCGCGCCCCCCATCACCTGCACGTCGAAGTGCCGCTGGCCGATCACCCGCCAGGCCGCCTCGCGGGCCACCGCGAACGCCTCGGGCAGCAGGTCGTCGAGGGACTCGCCCGCCTGGTACCGCTCGCGGAACTCGTCGGTCTTCGCGCGCAGATCGGCGTCCGAGAGGTCCTTGACGTCGTCTTCGAGGGTGTTGATGTGGTCTGCGATGTGCCGCAGGCGCTTGAGCATCTTGCCCTCGCCCGCGCGGAGCAGGCGGTTGAGAACCATCGTCTTCAGACCTCACTAGCTTGTGTCTTGGGGCGAACGCGCGTCGGTACCACGGCCCCCGACGGCGACCGTGTTCACCCCATCGTAGGGAAGGCCACCCCACCGGTGCACGTCCCGTACCGGACACGCGGCGGCGGCCCGCGCGCGAACGCACGGGCCGCCGACGAAAGACCCGGTCAGCCGAGCCTGATGACGCCGTAGTCGAAGCCCTTTCTCCGGTAGACGACGCTGGGCCGGCCCGCGTCGGAGTCGAAGAACAGGTAGAAGTCGTGACCGACCAGCTCCATTTCGTAGAGCGCCTGGTCGACCGTCATGGGATCGGCGGAATGTTGTTTCTCGCGGACGATGCTGCCGGGTGGGTATTCGGCTACACCGTCGTCCCATCGCTGGTGCGGCAGTTCGATTTCCTCCGCGACCGAGCCGTTCACCATCTCGGTTTCCGGAAGCGACGGCGCTTCGAGTACCGCGGTGCTGGCCGCGGGGCGCCTTCCGCCGTCCGTGGGAACCGGACCGCCGCCGGCTGCCATCGAAGTCGCTTCGGCGACCGATTCCGAACGGCGTCGTCCGTAGTGGACACGACGCCGGTCGTGCAGCTTGCGCATGCGGCTTTCCAGTTTGCTCACCGCGGAGTCGAGCGCGGCATAGAAGTCACCCGCACAGGCCTCGGCACGCACGGCCGGGCCCTTTCCCTTTCCGGTGATTTCCACTCGCTGGCAGCTCTTCGACTGCCTGCGGTTCGGTTCGTGGAAGAGCTCCACGTCGTACCGGATGACTTTCCTGTCGTAGCGCTCAAGACGGGCCAGCTTTTCGCTGACGTGGGCCCGATAGTGCTCGGGCACCTCCACGTTGCGGCCCTTAACGACGATGTCCATACACGACCTCCCTCGCTGAGATGTCTGCGAGCTGGTGGATCACTACGGCGCCGGTGAAGAAGTACTTTCGGGGACTTGGAAAGCCCGTACCAGGGCGGTGAGGAAACCCGGCGGAACAGCCAATACGACGTCTCGTGGCGTTCCGCCGACCAGGCTCAGCGCTCCTCCGGCGCCAGGGTCATGGGCTGATCACCTCCCTGCCTGCCGGGATTGCTGATAGCGGAGCACGTTAGCCGGGTAACGCCGATCACAACAGCCCCCGAGGCGGGGGATGTCGAGGCGTGAGATCCGACTACTCCGCGCAGCGAAAAACCCGGGATTTCCGTCCAGACACAACCCGTTCGGACCAGCCTTCGAGTGGACAATTCACCTTGACAGCCCCTCGAAACCGGCCGATCCGGGCCGAGCGTGAGCACCGGGGCGGTCGCGTCCGCCACCCCGGTGGAGCGGCCTCGCGTCGGTGTGGTTCCGGCGGTGGGCCTCATACCCGGACAACGGACGGCACCGCGTACGCGTTCCCGCCGAATATCACTCGTGTAGGTGACGCCTGGATTGGCGCCGGTGCACCCAGCTCAGGCCGCCGAGGTCAGCGCCAGCACCGCGGCGACCCGGCAACCAGCACTTTCGAGCGCGGCGGTGCACACCGCTGCCGTCGCACCCGTGGTGAGCACGTCGTCGACCAGCACCACCCGCGTGCCCGGCGCGGGCAGGCCGCGCACGTCCACCTCGATCCCGCCTTCGAGGTTCGCCGCGCGCTCCGCCCTGGCCAGCCCCACCGCGTCCCGCACCCCGGCGGCCGTCACCAGCGCGGGCGCCACCGCCGCGCGGTACCCCGCCCCGGCCAGCGTCCCCGCGCACCGCCTAGCCAGCTCCAGCACGTGCGGGCCACCGCGCAGCCGCGACGCCGCCCGCGCCGACGGCGCGGGCACCAGCCACCACACCCCGTCCGGACCGGTCAGCCCGCCCGGCAGGAACGGCACCGCCCGCGCCAGCGCCGCACCCAGCACCGGCGCCAGGTCGCGCCTGCCGCGCTCCTTGTAGGCGAGCACCAGCCGCCGCGGCACCCCGCGGTACCGCGCCAGCGCGAACGCCCCCGGCACGCACCCCACCACCGACGGCGACCCGAACACCCCCGCGCACGGCTCGCAGCAAGCCGCGCCCAGCCCGCCGCACCCGGCGCAGACCCCGGGCAGCACCAACTCCACCGCCCGCCTGAACATCCCAGATCGCTCCCCCATGCACCGCAGCATGCACCGGGGCACCGACAGTATTTTTATCGGTCGTCAGAATTTGCGCTGCCAGGGCGCGGCTCTCAGCGTGTGTGGCAGTTGGTCGCGGGGTGCGCCCTGCCATCGCAAATTCAGAGGGCCCAGGGGGCCCTGCGACCGACTTGCACGCTCCCGGCGCGCGGGGCGCGCCGGATCGCCG